>JBAZGZ010000195.1:0-3434 GCA_041652615.1 Candidatus Omnitrophota bacterium
GAAAGTATCCGCCGATTTTACCGCGTTTACTCTCGACAAATCCCCCCCGTTTTAAATCCAACAATATCTGCTCTAAAAACTTTATGGGTATGTCCGCGTTCTTTGCCAATTCATTAATCGTAACAACGCCCTTACCGTAATTTAAAGCCAGATCCAAAACGGTCTTTAATGCATAATCTCCCTTATAAGTAATCTTCATGGTTTTCCTCTTATATATATTATGTCTATAAGCTTAGTAGAGTATACAATATCCAACAACAAATGTCAAGATTATTTCGGAATTTTTTTCAGTTAATGATCCGGTGAGTGAAAGCGAGACTGGTATTAGCTTTTCTTATTGGTGAAAGGCGAAATTTCGCGAAGGTTCTTGATTATGGCGGGTAAACACTCAATAACCTGGTCTATCTCCTCTTCCTTATTATAGCGGCTAAGACTGAAACGGATTGAGCCTTGTATAAAGGTAAAAGGTATGCCCATTGCTCTTAAAACATGAGACGGCATCAAAGAACCGCTGGTGCAGGCTGAACCTGAAGAAGCGGCTACATTTTTTTCATCAAGTTTAAGCAGGATAGATTCCCCTTCTATAAACTCGAAACCTATATTTGTTGTATTTGGAAGACGTGAATCTTTGTTACCGTTTACTCTCACATTAGATATTTTTTCAGCAATCGCGTTTTCTAATTTATCACGGAGGCTTTTTACGCGGGTATTTTCAACCTCAAGATTTTTTTGCGCAAGCTCGCAGGCCACGCCGAGCCCGACTATCGAAGCAACATTTTCTGTGCCGCCGCGCCGGTTTAATTCTTGATGGCCGCCGATTAAAAATGGTGAAAACTTTGTCCCCTTACGAACATATAAAGCGCCGATTCCTTTGGGCGCATGTAACTTGTGCCCGGAAAGCGATAAGAGATCAATAGGGATTTGATTTAATTTAAATGGAATTTTACCTACGGATTGCACTGCGTCGGTATGAAACGCGATATTACGCATCCTGGCTATTTCCGCAATCTCTTCAATCGGAAAAACTACTCCGGTCTCATTATTGGCATGCATAATCGAAATAATTGCCGTATCATAATCTATAGCGCTTTTTAATTCATTTAAATCAAGCATACCGGCCTCATCAACATCAAGATAGCTCAGGCGATACCCTTGCGTTTCAAGATATCTGGCCAAACTCAAAACCGCCGGATGCTCTACCTTGGTAGTTATAATGTGTTTCTTTTCCGGATAAGAGCGTAAAGTACCGATGATTGCGGCATTATCACTTTCTGTGCCGCAGCTGGTAAAAATAATTTCCGAAGGGTCATTTGCGCCAAGCAAATCACATACTGCTTGGCGTGAACTATCGATATTTTTTTTGATTTTACCGCCAAAAGCGTGCATGCTGGAGGGGTTTCCGTAACGTTCAGTCAGAAACGGCGTCATCGCCGCAAAGACTTCAGGGGCAACTTGGCTGGTAGCGTTGTTATCTAGATATACAACTTTCAATAAAACTCCTATTTATAGCGTAGAGCGTTTAGCGTATAGCGGATAGGCAAATTAAACTATTTACTCTATACGCTATCTGCTAAACGCTACTATTTCACTTCCTCGACCACTATTTCCGCGTCGATAAATTCTTTTAATTTCGCCTCGACTAATTCTTTTAAGGTTACGCCCGCGGCAGGGCAGCCCAAACATACGCCTAAAAATTTCACATAAACTTTATTCCCGTCCACATCAACAAGCTCCACATCTCCACCGTCAGCTTTGAGCTGAGGCCTGATTTCTCTTTCCATGGTTTCTTTAATAAGAGATATTCTTTCTAAATTGTTAACTTTTTTCTTTTGAGGAACTTCCTTATGCTGAATAATTTTTGTTTCTTCCTTATCCCAAAACTCATTAAGTAATTTCTGTATTTCCGGCTTGCATTTCCCGCAGCCGCCGCCGGCTTTTGTATAGTGAGTCACCTCTTCAACGGTTTTAAGATTATTTTCTTTTATAGCCCTGATTATCTTCTGATCGGTAACGCTAAAACATTTACAGATAATTTTTTCTTCACCGACTATTACCTTCTTTATCGGCGCGCCTCTGAAATTAGCGATTGCCACCTCTAAAGCTTCCATGCCCATAACCGAGCAATGCATTTTTTCCTCAGGAAGCCCGCCAAGATAATTCGCGATATCCTGATTGGTTATACGTGCAGCCTCGTCAACGGTTATACCCTTAATCATTTCCGTAAGCGCGGAACTCGACGCAATGGCGCTTGCGCAGCCAAAGGTTTTAAACTTTGCGTCAATTATCTTTTCTGTCTTTTTATCAATCCGCAAAGTCAAACGCAGAGCATCTCCGCAAATAATACTGCCTATCTCGCCTACTGCATCGGGATTTTCAATCTCACCGACGTTTTTCGGGTTTTTAAACAATTCTTTTACTTTATCAGTATAATCCCACATATTTAATGAGCACATCATTTTTTCAAGCCATTGTGACGTAGAAAAAATGATAGTGCGAATTAACCCCCACACCAATTATTTTAAACTTTCTCCAATACGGTTTTTTAATTGGGTGAAGGCTCTTGAACGTAATTTTAAATTCTCTTCTCTTTTTCGGGTTTCTTTTTCTGACTTATATCCTTCATAATAAACTAATTCTAATGGTTTCCTTGATTTTGTCGAAGCAACTAAACCATTATTGTGTTCTTCTATCCTTCGTTTCAAGTCTTTAGTAAATCCTATATATAAATCCTGGTCTTTCTCGCTCTTTAGTATATACATATAAAACATACCCAAAATAATTGGTGTGGGGGTGAATTCGGCTACGCAGCTTTTCTGCGCCACTATAGGCTTGAAAAGCTGCTGCCTCATTTATTCTATTACATTCTCCTATTTTTGTCCAAACTAATCTAGCTCTATAGTAGTATGCTCAATATCAAATTTATCGTTAACTAATTGTTTTATACGGCTAAGCAGCCCCTTTATATCTACATCTTGTTTATCGCCTTTTAATTTAACATGCGCGGTCATCGAATACATCTTTGTAGTTATTTCCCAAATATGCATATCTGTTATTTCCTCTATTTCTTTGATATTCTGCGTTAAAAAATGGCGTACTTTATCGGTATCCAAACCCTTAGGCGCAAATTCAAGGAGTATGTTTACGGAATCTTTGAATAAACTCCATGCCCAAAGTAAAATAATAAGCGCGATAACGATACTTAAAATCGGATCAATAATATTAAAACCGGTAAAATAAATTATTATTGCACCGATAACTATCGCCACCGAAGAAAAAGTATCCGAAAGCATATGTAAAAACGCGCTTTTTATATTTAAACTTTCTTTGCTTACGCCATGTAATATCCACGCAGTTACAAGATTAACCACCAAGCCGATTGTGGCGATAATAAACATATCCAAACTTACTACCTGTTTGGGATGAATTATCCTTCC
>JBAZGZ010000196.1:0-3434 GCA_041652615.1 Candidatus Omnitrophota bacterium
TATGCTGGCTGCTTGGCGAAATTAAAACATTGTCCATGTCTATGGTGTTTGGATCATAAGGAGAAATTAAAGGCGCTAGTATCGCGATTGCGAAAAGCAAAAATACAAGGATCCCGCCTGATACAGCTAATTTGTTTTTCTTAAATCTTTTCCACATATAATCACAATTTTTATCGACTGTGTAGGGGTGGCCCTTGCGGCCGCCCATTATTACGGGCGGAGACAAGCCCCGCCCCTACATAGTTAATTTTTATTTAACCCTAATCCTTGGGTCTGCAAGTGCATATCCTATATCAGCCAATAAATTACCCAAAAGTGTAAGGATGGAAACGATAACCACTTCAGCCATAATTACGTTATAATCTCTTGCCATTGCCGATTGATATAAAAGCTGCCCCACTCCCGGGATCGCAAATATCGTTTCAAAAATTACACTGCCGCTGATTAGCCCGGGAACAGAAAGCCCAAGTATAGTTATTACCGGAAGTATTGCGTTTCTTAACGCGTGCTTATAAATAACCTCTCTTTCCGGTAAACCCTTTGCCCTTGCCGTAACAATATATTCCTGTTTTAAAACTTCCTGCATTTGACTGCGCATATAACGGGACAATCCTGCCAAGCCGGTAATTGTAATTACAAATATCGGTAAAATAAGATGCTTTGTGCTATCAATTATTTTTTGGACTAATGACAAATTATCATAGTTCAATGATTTAAGGCCGGAAATAGGAAGAAGATTAAACCAGATGCCGAATACAAGTTGCAAGATAAGCGCAAGCCAAAATGTAGGCATGGCAAAACCTATAAATACACCGATAGTTATTAACTTATCACGTATTGAATTCGGCCGTAGCCCTGAATAAATTCCCAGTGGCACAGCAATAAGAAAAATCAAGAGCATTGAGATGATATTTATAAAAATAGTTACGGGGAGTCTTTCTTTGATCTTATCCCAGGCAGGCCTTGAGTCAGAAGAAAAGGAATTCCCAAAATTAAATTTTGCTAAATTTTTAATCCAGATAAAATATCGGATATGAACCGGCTTATCCAATCCCCAGTGTTTTTCTAAAATTGCCCGCGCTTCCGGCGTCATTTTGGGATTTAATTCCGACATAACATCAGTGGGCTTACCCGGCGTAAGATTGATGATAAAAAATGAAAGCAGAGTGATACCGATGAAGGTAATTAGAAGTTCAAAGGATTTTTTAGATAGGTATCTAAGCATTATGTTCTAACATCGTCTATCGGTTGCGGTTGCGCGGCTCGTTTCGTCTATCGTTTTACGTCATACGTTTGACGCAACCGTGACGAGTATCGCAACCGTAACCGTAAAACGATTTATTCTTGCATATGATACTTTTGCAACGCCTTCGGCACATACCACTTCTCTATATTATACCCTATCCCTATCGGGGCTGGATCTATCCCTTCAAATCTTGAACTGACAATTGGTAAAGCATCAGGAACATATAAAAACACATAAGGCAATTCTTCAGCAAGAATTTCCTGTATTCTAAAATATGCTTTCTTTCTCTCTTCTATATCAAAAGTTCTTCTCCCTTTTTCAAACAATTCATCAACCTCGCTGTTTTTAAAACTTATAAAATTAAGTTCCTTCTCTTTGGTTTTTGAAGAATGCCAGATATCATACTGGTCAGGATCCAGGCCTATGCTCCAACCCAAGAGCACCGCTTCAAAACGTTTTTTATCTATGAACCAGTTGATGAATGCCGACCATTCAAGCTGGCGTATATTTACCTTTATTCCGATTTTATTAAGGCGGTATTGCATGATAGTTGCGGTTTTTATCCTGATGGTATTACCCATATTGGTAAGAATAGTAAATTCAAATTCTTTTCCGTCTTTTTCTAAAATCCCGTCACCATCAGTATCCTGCCAGCCGGCTTCTTTTAATAATTCTTTTGCTTTTCCCGGATTGTATTCATATTTTTCAACATTGGGGTTATACGGCCAGGTGTTTGGAACATACGGCCCGGTTGAAGGCGTGGCAAGCCCGAGCAAAACACCCTTGATGATTTCTTCCTTATCTATCGCGTAGGCAATTGCCTGGCGGATTCTTTTATCAGAAAACCAGGGATGTTTAAGGTTAAAACCTAAATAGGTATAGGTAAATGACGGGTATCTGAATTTGCTGTAATTTTTTTTAAAATAGACGTCATCGGTTTGTTTTTTATATTGCAGCGGAGTTACGCCACTCCAATCAAGTCCTCCTGACTTTAACTCTAAAAACAATGTGGCAGGATCAGGTATGATGCGGTAAATGACGCCGTCTAAATAAGGCCTCCCCTCAAAATAATCTTGATTATAATTTAATAATATTTTTTGTCCGGGGATCCACTCTTTGAATTTGAACGGGCCTGTGCCTATCGGATGCCTTGCCATCTCGCTTTTAGTTATATCTTTTCCTTCCAAGATGTGTTTAGGAATTACAACAAGACTGCTCCAGCTGCCAAGAGCAGGTGCGAAAGGTTTTTCATAGGTTACCTTAAAGGTATATTTATCCAGAACTTGCGCAGTTTTGACTTGAAGAAAATCTTCCTTATAGGCGCTTGGAGTTTTATCATCAATGATTGTTTTGTATCCGAACAAAACATCGTCGGCGGTAAATTCTACTCCGTCATGCCATTTAACCCCTTTTTTTAGATGGAAAGTTATCGTCAGGTTGTCAGAACTGATATCCCAACTCTCGGCTAAATCTCCGATCAAAGTAAGATCTTTGTCGTATTTTACAAGGCCGGAAAATATAAATCCGCTGACTTCATGGGAGGGGCTGTCAGAAGAAAGCATTGGGATAAGATTGCTTGGCTCGCCGCTCGAACCGATTACAATTTCATCGCCATAGACAGGTTTATTAGTTTGATTAGTGGCTGATTCCGAAGGGATGGATATAAAAAGCAAAACCAAACAGGCTATGCATAGAAATAGTATCCTACGGATATAAAAAGAAAAATACATACCTATGATCAAAATGTATCTTCTTTAGGTTAACCAATGTTAATCGATGTTAACCAAGGTTAATCTAGGTTGCCTAAAGATTTAAAAACACGATTTATATGTAACTTTGATTAACCTTGTTCAACCTGGGTTAACCTTGATTAACCTAAAAATAAATCTGTCTTACCCCGCTCGCTTTGCTCGGGGGTAACCCCCTTACGGGGATAATTCGGCTACGCAGCTTTTCTATTCCATCTAGGTTTGAAAAGTTGCTGCCTCATTATTCGCACTGTGATTTTTTCTACGCCACACGCCTGCCCTTCGGGCAGTCAGGGCTTGAAAAAATCACGTGCTCATTACACTATCTTCTCAAGAGTAAAAGGCAAAATCCTGTTGAATGCTACACCCGCGCGCCATTTACAGCGAAGATTATTGCACCAACAGACTTTACCTTCCATCACCAGCGAATCAAGCTTCGC
>JBAZGZ010000197.1:0-3426 GCA_041652615.1 Candidatus Omnitrophota bacterium
CGGAATTTATGAAGTAGTTGTAAAGTTAGGAAGCACGCTCGAAAAAATCAAGTTCGGCCGGCTCACGGCATTTGATAAGGTTATCTATCGCAACAATAATTCCGTTAAAGAATTTGACGCGGTCAGTGACAATACTGTTTTTGAGTTTAAGTTTCATCTTACCTTGCGTAAGCTTTATCAGCAGGTTATTGGTATTGATTCCGCGCGGCAGCCGCATCTTTTAGAGTTGATACAAAATCCAAATTTTCAAGGAATACGTAACTTAGTTTATTTTGGAGAAGCAGACAATGGTTATGTGTCTAAGGCCTTGAAAGAATTTATCCGTAACCGTCCGCAGGTGGCTTCTAAAGTCATCCTTACGAATAAGGGGCTTTCGCTGAGACTAACGCTTATGGAGGTAAAAGATTTTCTCGAATCTGAGTCAACAATTGACCTTGCCTTAAGAGAGCAAGGAAATTTCAGTGGAAAAATAGACCGTCGGGCATTTCGGCAAAAAACTCGTTTTATGGAAACGTTGATTAACAGAAAGCTTAAACAGCTTAAAGGTGAACATTTTGATGTAATTATTGCCATGAGCAATGTAGCAGAAAAAGATCGTCAGGATATAAGAATAATAATTAGTGAAATAACTAATTCAGTGAAAAATAGATTAAGTTCTGCTGAAAATATTGATCTGGCGATTAAAGAACTTAATTGTATATGTGAAGAGGCGATTGTCGGATATAAGGCCTTAGGCAAAAGCCTTGAAAATTTTACATATAATTATGATCCGCTCGGTAAAGGGCCTTATTGGGCATCATCTTATCAAGAGGCGGCCAGGTTATTGTCTTATGCCGGGGTAAAGAAAGGCGATACTATGCTTGATGTGGGTCACGGCGCAGGCGACACAATATCGCTTTTAGCTCACCTTTTTAAGCTTCAGGCTAAAGGCGTAGAAATATTACCTGAACATAATGAGTATGCGGTTTTTTTGCGGGATCTCATGGTCAAGAAAGGGTATTTAAAGGATGGACAGGTAGTGTTGGAGAATAAGGATTTTATGGATGAGAGTATAAAATTTTCGGAATACGATTTTATATATTATTTCTGTAAAGGTACCTACGATAGGAAAGAGCTGCTCTCTAGGTTGTTGACGGTAAAGATTGGTGCAAAAATATTGATGTACGGCGCTTATGAACCCGAGATAGAGAACAAGCTTACTAAAGATAATGGTTTCGTAAGCCAATTATGGGGGAGAGATGAACGTTATCATAATGGCAGGGCGCGTATCTACACACGCGTAGAAAGAAATTCGCAATCCGGCTTTAGAATACCTGAGTTGGTAAAGGCCATGGGCATCTTTGCGGTAGCAGTTATAGTTGTTTCACTAGGGATACATTTCTGGCCGCAGATTTGGGCAATGCTTATTTCGCTACAACATTGGTTTGCTTGCGTTGCAACCAGTGGCGTAGGCGCGCTGGTGGGAATATCTGCGTTGGGCACTTGTCTACCTATAGCTGAAACTAAGATTGTCACCAGTTGGAAAGAAAAGCTTAAAATCATTAACCACATTTACGCTGAGGCTTACGAAAAATACCCGGAAATCAAAGGAATGTTTTTCAAAAACCTTGGCAAGGGGACTTTTCTACCTTCATTTGATAGCGAAGAGATAATTAGGATTTTCGGGATTGTTAAAAGAAATTATCCGTCGGCAAGAAAATTATTTGATTTGGGCAGCGGAGATGGAAGGATAGCGATTTTAGCAGCTTTATGCGGATTTCAGGCAGTGGGAGTCGAATATTCAGAACCGTTAGTTAGATTTTCTGAATATGTGAAAAATAGGTTACAAGAATCAGGAATTACTGAAGCCTTCCAAGCGGAGTTTAAACAAGGTGACGCGCTTAATTTTATCGATACCTCTTATGATGTTATCTTTATGGCTTTAGGCGGGACTGTGGGGGAGGAAAGAATCCAGCGGGCGATTAATGAAAAGGCAAAAAATGATGCCGTAATAATTGTTAATCACCCTAAGTTTAAATTTGACAAATTTAGGCCTTTAAAAAATTTGATGATTTGGCACCCTTTTATTTTTGGGGAAATTGAAGGTAAAACTATGGTTTATGGTCCGAAAAGTGAATGCGAAAATATAGCAGGATATTTAAAAAGAATTGTTCCTCATTTAGCGGAAGTAGTAGTTTTTTTAGAGGCTTTAAAAACAGAAAGAGTGATTTCGCGTTATTACATTACAGGTAGTTTTGCCAGAGGGGAATTTAATAATAATTCCCATGATCTAGATTTTGTTATCGCTTTGAGTATGCATTACTACAATTCTTATGAGGGTATTGAAGAGCAGAAGAGAATAATCGCGCAATTTAAGGAGATAAGCAATCGGGCAGGGATTACAATGCATATTAGTTTTGTACCTTTTGGCCGAATTTTTAAGTTTGATGATAGCGCAGAGTTAGTTGAGGCAGGAGGGGTTTTAAGGCCTGAGATCGTTAAAGCCAACCATAAAGAATCCATCCTCGTAGATATTATGGGAAGCCAAATAAGAAAAGATGAGTTTTTTATAAAGTTATACTCAAAGTTAACTCAATTAAAGCTGGATAGAATTTCCGGGGTAGAGCCTGAAGAGAGAGATGTGCGGTTTATCGAGGAGATCTGTTTTGATAAGGGGCATCCCGAGGGTGTACTTGAAAAAGAAAAATTCGGCGATTTTGCGGCTACATATAAACTTTTTGCGCTTAGGATAATTAAGTTTGCCAAGACCCTGAATCCTCAGGGCAAGATTTGTGACCTGGGAAGCGGTAACGGCGCTTTTTGTTTCTATGCGGCGCGCCATTTTCAAGATGTGGTAGGTATTGAAGGAAGAAAGGAACTCAGAAATGTATCCTTGGGCATAAAGAGTGAGCTTATAAAACAGGGTGTTTATAGTGCCGCGGGAGTAGATTTTGGCGAGAAGGAATACAATTTTCTGGATGAATCAGTAGATCTTTCCGGATACGATATTCTCTATCTTTTTTATACAAAACCGCAAAAATTCAATACACATCAAGACTATTATGGTGCTTTACGGCAAAAACTCATTAGCCAAAATGGAATGAAGGCTGGTGCCGTACTTTTGGTTTTTGGTTGTATGGATATTATTTCTGATGATGATAAGCTAACATATAAATCCTTAAGCCTTGGGTATAATGGTATTAAATTATCTATATATAAGCGGCAAGAAAAAACAGATTTCAATATGGCGCGCATAGATTTACCGTACACAATGAAGATGGATGATAAGGGCGGTTCTTCTTCTCCATTATTTATTGATTCTCCGGAAGAAAGCCATGAAGTTGTTTTGAATGAGCTGGAGGATCATAAAAAAGAAGTTCCGGAAGGTAAAATCCGGTTAGTGCTAAATTTTGATATGCATAGCGACAAATACGGTAGGTATCTTGA
>JBAZGZ010000198.1:0-1295 GCA_041652615.1 Candidatus Omnitrophota bacterium
GACAACTTATTTTTATCTTGACTCGTTATAGGATGTCTTTAAATTTATTCTTCCGATTTTGAACGTGCCAAATACCCTAATAAAACCTGAGCTTTTACCGCGTCATCCGCCATCGAAGGCCAAGTAACATTTTCTAACTCACTGGAAATCCTCCCCATCTCCGACATCATCCATTTTACCAGTTTATACTCATCGCCCTGTACCTTTGAGGCCCATGCGTAATAAATTCGCAAACGGTCGCCCAATAATGCCAGCGCTTTATTCGGATTCTCAAATGCCACAGGCAAATACATATTACCTATCAACTGCGGTGGTAAATCGCCTTTACGCTTCATTTGTAACTTGCAATATTGCGCGTGCAAACCATCGGCAAAAGCAAGCAGTTTGCCAACTTTAAACGCGGCATTTTTCATGTAATCCTCCTTCTTTATCTCGAGTTTATGTAAAACAATTGCTAATATCGAAATCCCAGTCAATACTATCCGCCGTGCTTCAATTGAATAATCTTGGATGTTTCTCGCGTGGTCAGCGGACGCAAAACCAATCAAAAGCTGACGCAACCTCTGCAACACAAGTGATAAAACCATCTGCACACTTTCTTGTAACAAACGTCCCTCGCCAAAAAACAAATCATACACCTGTCGTAAAGCAATACCCGACACACCGCATTTATCCATGCCATTTCTAACCCATTGATTTTGTAGGCATCGCATAATTTCGGCTGGCGAAGGACAAAATGGTTCAACAATCTTAGCATCTTCTCCCTTTTTCCCAGGCAATAGCACTGAAAAATGTGGCCGATTTTTTGCTGCAATCAGCCATTGATCAACGCTATTAATAATGTTTTCAATCGTATATGAACCGTTCAACACTACCTGTCCGCGACCTTCATCTACCTTTGTTAAAACCAGAATATTTACCTTGGAATCTTTGTTTAACCCCTTTTCTCCCTGTAATGCCTTGCAAACAACACCTGACCTCTGTTCATAATCCGCTTCTTCCATTTCGCCATCTTCTGAGTCAAATTCAGAGATTAAACTCGCTACTTCAACTGGCACTTCTGGCATCTCCTCAAGATAAGCAATAACCAAATCCTGCTTACGCTTTATATTCGGAATGCCATGCCATGTTTTTCCTTTTCGCTCCCGAGCAACGCTCCATTCAAGCGCACCGTACATTGCCTTAACCGCGTCTTTACTAACAGGGAATATACCTAAAGAGATCTTCCCATAACGTCTATGGCATTCTGCATCTTCATTCATTGAAAAAAGATACGTATTGCCAATAGCGGGCAA
>JBAZGZ010000198.1:1305-3421 GCA_041652615.1 Candidatus Omnitrophota bacterium
GACCACTATGTAATGATTTTGTAATACCCTCCAATGCAGAAATCCCTTCAACAGACTTATCCGATAATTCTTGTGGCAGATATTTTCCAACTAATACGCCCATTTTCGGATCGGCTACGCGACAAGAATATTTATCCCAATCACTTATATCAAAAAATAGCGGCACATCACATACTATTTCACGTCCTCTTTCTTTTATGTTCCCTATCAATATTGTAGCTGCAATATCTGCGAATTGTTCGTTTACCTCTTTAAATATCAACTCAGAAAACTTTCCAAAGAACTTTTCTTGTGATTTCTCAATAATAGAAAATCGGTCTACAAGATCAACGATTGCGTTGATTTCTTCGTCCTTATTCCTTATGCAATCAATTCGTTTTTTAGTCCAACTGGCCAGACCAATACCCTGCTTATTCAGTTTTCGCTTTTTACAGACATTTTGGAGTTTGCTTTTTTTCTCCACTGAATTTCGTTTCATTTTCTTCAACTCATCTCTGGCAGGATCGTCAAAAGGAATATCCCAAACAGGCTTTTTTAACTTTACAAAAGGAAAGCTATTATGTTTTCCTTTTCTCAGCGTCCATAGCTTAGCAATATCTTTTGCGCTAACATATTTAAGAGTTTCTAACATCCCATTTTTATTAATTTCTACAATAAACCCTTCGCTTTTTCCCGGCGTTTTTACATCTGGGTGTGGCTTACCGAACTGAATACCGCATCGTTGCAAGCATTGGGATAAGGTGTATAATTCATTTATCATAGTGTAACACCCCCTGTTCTATTTTCACATTTGTCCGATATCCCGGACAAACTTTTCCGTTAGAAAGCTTATCGAAGACTTGATAAAGCATCGAAGGAATGGTTATATTAACGTATCCTTCGATTCTAGTTTCGGGCCTAAACAACCCCACATACGACGGCACAAATTCTTTCCAGCCTAAGCATGGTGTATAGTAAAATCCCCCTTTTTTAATCCGACGGTTAAAAAAATCCTGTAAAGCGTGCCGATGATTATTGCCCTGCGGAGCTACGGTGACTTCTTCAACTATTCCATAAATCCTGTAACAAACATCTATCAACACAGTTGCAGGAATCTGATAAGAACTACTTTTGGCTATTTGATTACTTTTACGAAGAGGCCCGCCGTAATTAGTAGTATATTTATGATATTTTATCGGCGCACATATCTCGACTTTCAATGGCCTAATGCATGCGCTCTTCCAGCGAGCAATTGAATCAAACATTCCTTTAGCCGCTGAAAATGTCGGCGCCGGATATGACACCTGCGCCGCCCCCGAATCCGGCCGCGTGAACATTGCCGCGGGACCCGCAATTTCTAAAGATACTTCATACTTATTTTTTTCCATTACTCAATCCTCCTTCTATTATCGCAAACGTGGGTGGAAAACTACGTGTCCGCTTTTCAACACCTTAAGATGTTTTTCCAATAGCTACCACTATACTCATAGTACCCCCATTTAACAATTTTTTATTTCCGCAACCCATGGTTGCAGTTTTTTAGCAGCCTTTCTCCTCTCACTACAATAGACGTTTCAAAAACAAAAATCTAACAGGATTTTTAATAATTTTTCATACTGAGCATACAACAAAAAAACCTTCGCCGGACATATTACTTCCAGCGAAGGTTTTTCTTATTTTAACGTGGAGGTTTCCCCCTTCAAACGGCACCACCTATCAAATCAATGTTATTAAGTCATAATATCACCTGCACAATTGATGTCAAGATAAATATAGAATTTTACTGGAATTTTACGCTTCGGTTAAAAAGTAACTTTTATCCCGCCGTAAAACGACCTACCGGGCATGGCATACCCCGGAATTTCCTGATACTTCTTGTCAAAAAGGTTCTCTATCCTTGCAAAAATACGGCAGTTTTGCGTTATATCGTAATGCGAAGCAAGCCGAACCACCGTATAGGCTTTGTCGATAAGGAAACTTTCATTATAGTAGGCGTCATAAACCACATCCCTGCGGCTGCCGACATAAGTCACGCCCAGATTAACGTCCGCCTTCGGTATAAAACGCCAATCAATATCAAGATTAACCTGCCTCTTCGGCCTGCGAAGCAATTCCAGCCCGGTCTCCTTGTTCTCGG
>JBAZGZ010000199.1:0-3411 GCA_041652615.1 Candidatus Omnitrophota bacterium
CTTTTTTCATATTCGCGGGGTGGAGCAGCCAGGTAGCTCGCAAGGCTCATAACCTTGAGGTCACAGGTTCAAATCCTGTCCCCGCAATTAGAAAAATACGCCCGACGCAACTAGCGTCGGGCTTTATTTTTCTTACCCTGCCGAACGTTGCAAAATTGTGCAAGAATTTTGCAACATTTCCCGTGAGGCAAGGGTGGTTTTCTTTCCACATAGTTTTTCTTACCCTGCCGAACGCTGTAAAATTGTCGTAGAGAATTTTACAGCATCTTCTGTGAGGCAGGGTGTTGCTTTAGCAAATACAAGCGTAGATTGAAGAAATTCAGTCTACGCTTTCTGCATTTATCCGAATCTTAATCTTCTTACGGCAGGTATTATTGACAGACTGTGTCACAATTTCCGTAATAATCACATATTTGATTGCAGTTTTTTTGTTTCGGCGGCGGCAAATGCAGCTTCTTTCGCAGACCGGCGCAGCCGGAGAGGGACAAAGCAAGTATGACTAAAATTACTATTTGTTTCATATAGTTCTTATACATCTTTAATCCTCAAGCGTCAACAAGAAAGGCGAAAAAGATCTTAATCAAAGGGTTTTTTTGTATTAGATCAAACAAGCCTCATTATCCCACTCGCTCCCTTCGGTCGCTCGGGGATAATTCGGCTACACATTTTTTCAGGCAGGAAGCCTGAAAAAATGTAAGCCTCATTAAATTCTCTACCAAAAATATTATTATGTATTATAATAATATTAATTACCTTAAGGTGATTGATAAGGGTTATTAGCGCGGTATAGAAGATAAGGCAAGGTATGAAAAAGCGACAAAAAATAAGTTTTATACATTCGCGGCGCCAAAACCGCAGCCTTCAGGCTGCGGATATATATGAGCGCCGCTCAGTATTCGCCATGCCGAAACCTCGGGCTTTAGCCCGAGGAGTTATGGAAGGCTTCATTTTATCTATTCTTTTTATCTGTATGCCATGGGCTTCTGCCGATGAGGTTTCGCAAAAAATACCCGATATCTGTATAACCGGAGTAATGTATGATGCCAATAATTCGCTTGTCGTTATAAATGATGAAATAGTAAAAGTAGGCGAGAAGCTGCATAATGTAAAAGTTGTTAGTGCTGTCCAGTCTACCGTTACCCTGGAATACGAAGGTAAAACGTTTGAGAAAAGAATAGGCGAAGGCTGTCTTAAGATTCCTTACTCAACACCTCAAAAACAGTCAGTTGCGCCGAAACAAAAAAGCAATTCCTTTGCTTTGTTTGTCAATAAATCAAAAGCTGTGACTAACAAGGAGGGCCTTGAGAAGGCATTTTTTCTTTATGGAACAATTTTTCTACTTATTTTGTGGGTTCTTGTGTTGCTTGCCTATGTTTACGGTGCAGTGTGTTTACATAAAATAGCGACTAAAACTATTACAAAATACGGTTGGTTTGCCTGGATTCCTGTTCTGAGTACGTTTCTGATGTTGATGATAGTAAGGAGGTCTCTTTGGTGGTTTCTGCTCTTTTTCGTTCCTTTGGTTAACTTTGTTTTTTTGATTATTATTTGGATGGAAATTACAAAAATGCGCGGCAAGCCCGCTTGGTTAGGTTTGCTTATGATTCTTCCTTTTGTGAACCTGATACTTTTGGGTTATCTTGCATTTTCAGAATAAAATTGCGGTATTAAATTGGAAATTAAGGAGGAGGCGTCGATGAAAAGTTCAGGAATTACAAATTTATTGATCGGTATTTTGTTTATTATCTTGATCGTAAACGTCGCGGTTAATTATAAGCTGTACAATGAGGCTATTGGCAAAATCAATTTGTCAGATAAACAGTCAAAACTTATCGGAGATAAAGTCACCGGTTTCGAAATGGCCATGGATGGCTTAAAGCTCAATATTGATGCTCTTAAGGCAGACTTGCAGTTAACTTCAGAAAAATCTTCGCAATCAGAGGATCTGAAAAATGAATTTTCCGCAAAGATAGAAATATTGAAAAAAAATTTACAGGAGTTGCAGGAAAATTATGTTGAGGATATAAATAATCTTAACATAAAAGTTAACGCTTTGAAGGCTGAGAGCGAGGCAAGTAAAAAAGCCGAGCAAAAGCAAGCTGAAAATAAAAAAATAGAGGAGAAGAAGGCGGAGGAGAAGAAGGTCGATCTTGGAGAAATTTCTGTTCCGACGCCTAATTAGTTCCTGGTTCTTATTTTTTTACAACTTTTATATAAATGGAAAAACTTATAATCAATGTAGCGGGTGGGTATGTTTTGACGGTGGGAGGGTTTATCCTTGCCGCTATGATTTTTGGATTTCTTACTTCAAACCAGCTAATGTCGCTGCTCAATAAGAGCCTTTCTTTTTGCATCGCTACTTTTGTGTACCTTTTACTTCTTGTTATCTGGCCTATACTTACAGGTTTTGGCCTGATCTTTAGAAGAAACTGGTCAAGATATTCGCTATTCGCCATGTCTGTATTTACTATTTTTATAGGCATATCTTCAAGTGTCTCACTTATCTTTTTCCCCCAATATGTATACAATGTGCAAGTAAAAGCGGGCGGCTATATCACCGAAACTCTATTTTCAATTATCAATACCATTTTTTTTATTGGAATACCTATTTATTTCATAATATTTTTTAATAAAAAAATAGTCAAAACAACTTTTGGCGCAAGAAGGCCGGAAGCTATAGAAAGAAGCCGGCCATTTGGGATTACTTTTATTGCCGTAATAACTTTTTTTACTGCTATATTTTCGGCAATTTTCATTTTTGTACCGATGTCTCCTAAGTATCCCCTGATCGAGAATATCCCGCTTCCTGAATTGTGGGAGAAAATATATTTTTCTTTAATTGTTTTAATAAATCTTTATATTTCGGTAGGTTTTTTGAAAATGAAAAAAGGCGCGTGGAACGCGTTTATTATTTTTTATATCATAAGCATCATTATAGGAACCGTTAGTAGTTTTGCGGTTACAAAGATGACATTTTTTGAGATAGTGCCAAGTATACAAAATAGTTATAGAGATATGCCGACCATATTATACAAGTTGTTCGGAGCAATGGGTTTTATCCTTCCTATGTCGCTTTTGATTTATGTTATTTCCAAGAAGCGGTTATTCAGTAAATAATAGTTTATAGATTGATATAAATATAAACCGAAAGCCAAAAGCGTTTGAAGGATGAAGTTAGGCTAAAGTTATCAGTAAAAACTTGATAGGGTTTTTGGTTCTTTAAAAATCCTGAGATATCCATAAAAAAGTCAGCCCCAACCAGGCTACTATCTCTTTTATTGCTGCTATTTTCTCTATCCACTTTTTAGTTGACATATTTTAATCCAAATGTATAATTTTTCCGTTTTTAGGATGCCGCACTTAGTGTGGTGCGCGAAAAAATTGCGTAGAGTTGCAAGGTGGAGGAGGATA
>JBAZGZ010000200.1:0-3390 GCA_041652615.1 Candidatus Omnitrophota bacterium
ATGCTCAATATCTCAATGTTACGTTTTTCTTTTTCGCTGAATGTTTCTTTCTGTAAATCTAATGTGTGCATAATAAAAATTATTCTTTCCTTATAAAAAATCAACTAGGTTGGGACATTTGCTGTTAAAAAAAATAAATTTCAATTTTATATTTAACTTATTTATACTACTAAAGGGGCCTTAAGTCAAGTATTTTCAAGGGAATCGATTATTTTAGAAAATTTCCTAAGTAGGCAGTTAAGCTAATAAACATCCACCATAGTAAATGCGCGATCTATGGTGCCGGCAGGTGAAATTATAACCATATTTATCTCTTTTGTCCCGGTATCCTCATAAGCACTCTGAAAACTGCTTTCAGCTACCCCGGGGTTTGCGCCTCCAAGATCCCCGCTCCAAAGATATTGCAACTCCACCCGATTGCATCCGCTCTGCGGCATATTTACAAAAGAAGAAACTGCGTTATTTTGTTTCTTTTCCAGAATATAGTTCGCTAGCCTTAACTGTGCTTTATCCATTTCCATAAGCGCAGGTTCATTTTTAAAAGATGTATCGAGAAACATCTTCAAATTGTAACTGAGCGATTTGTTCTCCTGAATTTCCTTAATGCGCTCCCTGGCCTGTGCGACGATTGCCGTATATTGATTTTGAGCGTTCTTTAACAACAGATCATAATAACTGCCGGCTTTAATTAAATCCCCTTGCCATTGGAATAAAAGCCCCAACTGATAAAGGCTGGAGATGACATGCGCTGTAGGCTCAGTTTTAACGGCAAGTATTTCGAAATACTTTTGAGCTTCACTGAGATTAGCTAGAACATAAGCATTGATCATGGCGATTTTATAAGTAGCTTCCTGAAAATGCCGGGTGTCCGGATAGAGTTGCGTTAACTGAAGGTAGAATTTTTGCGCGTCCTTATAGGCATACATTTTTTCTAAATTAAAGGCGCGCAAATAGATTGCTTCCTGATTAAAAGCACCCTTCTGGCCTTGAGCCTCGATCAAAGCGTAAATTTTCTCCGCATAAGCCAAATCATATAAACCTGTTGGCTTATAAACAAAAAGGCTGGCAATTTCGAACAACTCCGCAATAAATTTATCCGGCGGCAAACTTTTCTGTATCTTCTCTATATAAATATCATAAACGGTTTGGGCAAGCTCCAGGTTCTCTTCTTTATAAAATCCCGCGGCGATTGTTTTAAGTTCCGGGTCCGTCATTTTCTCTTCCGCCAGTTTATCCACATAAAGTTTATAAAGTTGACGAGCCCCGGCCTTTTCTCCGGATGATAAAAGCACATCGGCAATGTTCTTAACTAAAGCCGCGTCTTTAGCTGACTTGGCATAAGCCTTTGTGTCGGTTAAAAGATCAACTAAGGCCTGCTCGTAAAAAGCATCCTGCTGTCCGCGGTGAAACTGCCAAAGTAAAAGCCTGCTTTGCGGACGCAGGTAATCATTAACATTTGATTCAGCAATAACCTTATTTGCATTCTCAACAATCTGCTCGCGATAATTATTGCCATTTGCGAAATAATCATCCCAGGACTGTTTTTCTTCTAAATAACCAAGCTGCGTATAACGGGTAAGCGCCTTATAATAATTAATGCAGGATTTGTTAAGTTTATCTTCAGTTTTATAGTTTTCCAGGAAATCAATAAATTCGGAGTACTGATTTTCCTTAAAATATTTTATTTTTTCATTCTCGCAGTTAACGCGGAAAGCATCAGTAGAAATATTTTTATCCATAGCAACCGGCTGGGAGAAAACAGGCGTGCATAAAGAAATGCTGAAAATAAATGCCGTAAATATAAATTTTGTCCACATATCTAACCCCTCCTGAAAATTTCTATTGAATTTTTTTGCCGCGGGTTTTTATCAAGACCGGGTGTTTCCAGAATTCTCTGATTACGTAATATGCCTTACGCGGTATACGCTTATTTATGCCGTTCTCCGGCTGATTACTTAAAGCCACAATACCAAACCACTCCTCATCCATATTCTTGTTTTCTGGAGCACGGATATCAAAATAATAGCTGCCGTTAGACCAGCCGTTCCCGGCATCATGATTCTGCCAGCCATCCGGGCTGTCAGAATTATGTTTCCACCATTCATCCGTCCACTCGAAAACGGTCCCACCGATACAATTTCCTTCCCCTTTTTTGTTATTCGCCAAATTCTCATAAATCTGATTCCATTGTGATTGTAAAAAGAACGCCTGCATATCCTGGTCTTCTCTTTTAAGATAAGCGTCATAACAATCCGCGCCGAATTCAGCCAAAAGCAGCGGTTTATCAAATGTCATTCTTAAGGATTTAAAAAGATTGCCGAAAGTTTTACCGCGATAAATAATACAAGCTACAAAATCTACATCCTGACAAAACTTATTCGCAAACTCTAGCCCCACTAACTCTCCGTTGCCTAATCCTACGGGATGTTTTTTATCTATCTTGTGTATTTCTTTAGACAGGGTATTTACAAAGGAATAATAAATTTTTGCGCGCATGGCTTTTTGCTTTTGGGGGTCAAGCTCAAGATCTACTTCCGGGCTGCTCCAAGGATTTACATGTCCAAGACAGGAATAATTATTTTCATTTCCTAAAATCCAACCCAGAATCCCCGGCTCCTCTTTATAAAGACTGACCATTTCTAATACCTGTTGTTTTACTTTGTCCTGAAACTTTTTATCGCCATAAAAAGGGCAGGGATATTCCCAAAACCCTAACCAGTCACCCATCAGCGTACGAATACCGTATAAATTATACAGATCGCGGATAACCTGCTTTACTTCCTCCGGATTTTCATGTGCCTGATAAAGACGAATGGTATTGACTCCCATCTTTTTCATTAATTTTCCGTCGGCTATCCAAGGCTTAGCTTTATCGCTCCACCAATCATATTCATGGTTACTTCCTGTAGGAATAGGATTATAACAAACGCCTTTTACGATATACGGTGAACCGTTAACGATTAATCGGTAATGCCGGTTATTTAGTTTCTGAATACGCACTCCCGGTTTAGGCTGGCATCCGGAAAAAATAAATAAAAACAAAAAGCTACAGGCTACAAGCAAAAAATGCCTGTAACCTGTAGCTTGATAACCGTACCTGTTTATTTTATTCGAACTTAATTTCGTCAAGATAGAAAGTAGCGCCTTCTGGATTATTGTCTACATTAGTTGACCAGGCAAAGCCTCCGATAATATAAGAAGCGTCTTTACCTTTTAAGTCAATCGTATATTGCGTCCATTCCTTATTTAAGAGCACCGGACCAATCGTCGCGCTATCCGAATCCGAGAACTCTCCCATAATGCCACCGACCTTAAACTCTTCAATGCGCTCGCCGCCTTTTTCCCCGCGCGCCCAAAAAGTAAGCTTGGTAGCCTTGGAAAGATCAAGCC
>JBAZGZ010000201.1:0-2553 GCA_041652615.1 Candidatus Omnitrophota bacterium
ATAAATTCTTTTGGTATGGCGGCGCCTCTTATTTTATTTTCAAAAACTATGCCTTCACCTTTACTTTTAGGCTCCATCATCAATACTACGTGTCCATATTGACCGCGGCCGCCTGTCTGTTGTACAAACTTTCCTACTGACTCAACTTTTCGTGTGATTGTTTCCTTATAAGCAACCTGGGGTTTTCCGATTTTTGCTTCTACGTTAAATTCACGAAGCAATCTGTCAACCATAATCTCTAAATGCAATTGCCCCATTCCGGAAATTACATTCTGTCCTGTCTCTTTATTGTAAGCCACCCTAAAAGAAGGGTCTTCATCTTCAAGCTTTTTTAACCCCATGATTAATTTCTCTTGATCGACCTGAGTCCTTGGTTCGATAGCGACAGAAACTACCGGTTGAGGGAATTTTATTTCCTCTAAAATTATTGGATATTTTTCTTCACAAAGAGTGTCACCTGTGGTTGTCTCTTTAAGTCCGACAAGACAAACTATATCACCTGCCGTAGCTATATTTATAATTTCCTGTTTGTTAGCATGCATTCTTAAAATCTTGCTTATTTTTTCTTTCGTGCGTTTCGTAGCATTATAAACCGTGGATGAAGTTGAAATTTTTCCTGAATAAATACGCGTATAAAACAATTTGCCCACGAATGAATCTGTAAACACTTTAAAATTTAATGCGCAAAGCGGACTTGACGAAGATATCTCTCTTGTTTCGTAATCTTTTCCGTCAATGCTAAGACCTTTAACCACGCCAACATCTTTTGGTGACGGAAGATAATCGCACACCGCGTCAAGAAGCAATTGTATGCCTTTATTCTTTAGCGCTGAACCGCATAGAACCGGAACAAATTTACTCGCGAGAACATAATGCCGTATTTTTGCTACAATTTCTGCTTCGGTAATATTTTCTCCGGAAATAACTTTTTGCATAAATTCATCGTCAAGTTCAGCTATTTTTTCTATTAAGTTTTCTCTATATTTTGCGCTAACCGCTTTTGCGCCTTCCGGAATATTCTCATAAGAAATTTCTTCTCCTGATTTTCCATTAAAATATACTGCTTTATTTTTTATCAAATCGATAACTCCGGCAAACTCCTCATTTTCACACAAAGGTATTTGCAGGGGAACGTTTAAGGTATTGAGCTTTGTTTGCATTTCCGACAAAACATTAAAAAAATCAGCGCCTGACCGGTCAAGTTTATTAATGAAAGCGATTCTTGGTATACAATACTTATCCGCCTGGTGCCACACTGTTTCTGATTGCGGCTCAACTCCGCCAACACCGCAAAAAATAACAACCGCGCCGTCTAAAACTTTAAGTGATCTTTCCACTTCAACCGTAAAATCAATATGGCCCGGTGTATCAATTATATTTATGTGATATTTTTTCCAGTTACAATAAGTAGCCGCGCTTGTAATGGTAATACCTCTCTCCCTTTCCTGAACCATCCAATCGGTAGTTGTGGTACCATCGTCTACCTCTCCAATTTTATAGATCCTTCCCGCGTAGAAGAGCATCCTTTCGGTAGACGTAGTTTTGCCGGCATCAATATGCGCGACTATCCCGATATTTCTGACTAAATCTAAGCTTTCTTTCATTTTTTCATTACACAGAGAATTTTTAGTAATCTGCGATGTTATATCTGTGACCATCTGTATATTTTACCATTTAAAATGAGCAAATGCTTTGTTGGCGTCTGCCATTTTGTGAGTCTCTTCTTTTTTCTTAATAACTGAGCCTTCATTCTTATACGCAGAAATTATTTCATCCGCAATTTTTTCACCCATTGGTTTTCCTTTTTTTCCAAGGGCATAATCACGTATCCAACGAAGCGCTATCGAGATGCCGCGATCTTGTGGTACTTCCATAGGAACCTGATATGTTGCACCACCTATCCTTCTTGGCCGCACCTCTAAACGAGGACGCGCATTTTCCATTGCCGCAAAAAATATCTTATAAGAATCTTCTTTCATTTTCTCGCCGACAATATCCAAAGCTTTATAAACAATACCTTGGGATTTTGCCTTTTTGCCATCCTGCATTACTATATTAATAAGCTGGCCGATAACAGGTGAATTATATTTGGGATCTGTTTTTACTTCTCTCTTTGGCGCTTTTCTTCTTCTCATTGTATCATCTCCTTATTATAGAAACGGATCACCGCGGATATTGACGCGGATTTACGCACGGTAATTCGCTTGCGTGTATCCGCGTTTTGATCCGCGGATATCCGCTTCTAATTTTTATTTCGGTCTCTTCGCTCCATATTTTGAACGCGAACGTCTTCTATTGGCAACTCCTTGGCAATCCAACGTTCCTCTTACAATATGGTACCTAACTCCGGGGAGATCCTTAACCCTTCCCCCTCTTACCAAAACTATGGAATGTTCCTGCAGGTTATGCCCTTCACCAGGGATATAAGCAGTTACTTCATTACCGTTAGTCAAACGTACTCTTGCAATTTTACGCAAAGCTGAATTTGGCTTTTTCGGAGTCATCGTTCTGACCTGCACGCATACCCCTCTTCTCTGGGGAGCTTGCTGCAAA
>JBAZGZ010000201.1:2563-3382 GCA_041652615.1 Candidatus Omnitrophota bacterium
CGGTGACTTAGTTCTTCGTCTCTTACGGATCCTTGGTTTTCTTAACAATTGCGTTATTGTTGGCATTTTTCCACCTCAATATCTCTGTAGATTTTTAAACCGGTTCCTGCGGGAATAAGATGCCCCACTATGACATTTTCTTTAAGTCCTTGCAGGTGGTCAACCTTTCCGGCAGTAGCTGCGTCAGTTAAAACTCTTGTTGTTTCCTGGAAGCTTGCCGCTGAGATAAAGCTTTTCGTGCTTAAAGATGCTTTTGTAATTCCGAGTAGTAACGGTGACGCTGTAGCCGGCTTCTGGCCTTTTTTAATCAGCCTTTCATTCTCGTTACGAAAATCCCATTTATCAACTGCTTCGCCAGGTAAAAATTCCGCATCGCCGGATTCAATTATTCTTACCTTCTTCAACATTTCCCGTATTATAACCTCTATATGCTTATCGTTTATTCTTACACCCTGTAACCTGTATACTTCTTGGATTTGGTTAACCAGGTATTCTTGCAAGACTTTGTCTCCACATACCCTTAAAATATCCTGCAAAACCGTAGGACCTTCAGTAAGCTGCTGTCCTGCAGAAACCTGATCACCGCGATAAACTATCGGGTGGCTTCCAAGAGGGATAGAATAGTCTTTTTTCATTCCGGTGGCGCTGCGAACATTCACTTTTCTTTCGCCTTTTTCTTCTTTGAATTCCACAAAACCATCTATTTCGGAAATAATTGCCGGATTCTTCGGACGTCTGGCTTCAAACAATTCAGCAACGCGAGGCAGGCCTCCGGTAATATCCCTTGTCTTTGCAACCAAGCGTGGAGTCTTTGCGATA
>JBAZGZ010000202.1:0-3368 GCA_041652615.1 Candidatus Omnitrophota bacterium
TTAAAATCACAAATTACAATGTACAAATTACAAACAATACACAATAAACAATTCCGAAATTACAAACAGATGTTTGTTTATTGTTATTTTGGAATTGTGATTTGTTTGTAATTTGTGGTTTGTATATTGTGATTTAACAATATCTGTGATTATCTGTGTAACAATATGATAGTAATAATTGACTATGGAATGGGTAATTTACGAAGTGTAGAAAAAGCCTGTGAATTTTTAGGTAAAAAGGCAAAAGTGAGCGATTCTGTGAGTATTATAAAAAGAGCTAAAAAGATAATTTTTCCCGGCGTCGGTAACTTTGGAGAAGCAGTAAAAGAGTTAAGAAAGAGAAAGATTTTTAATACGCTCATCCAGACGGCAAAAAGCGGTGTTCCTTTTTTTGGCATTTGCGTTGGGATGCAGCTTTTGCTTGAGGAGAGCGAAGAGTCTCCCGGGGTAAAAGGCTTAGGGCTTTTAAAAGGAAAAGTTAAGAAATTTAACGCCAAGAATATGATTGTGCCGCATATGGGATGGAACCAGGTCGTGGTACATGGTTCAGGAAACAGGGCACAGGGCGGATTGTTTAAAGGCATTAAGGCTGAGAGTTATTTTTATTTCGCGCATTCGTATTATTGCGATATTAAAGAGAGAAAAAACGTACTTGCAACTACCAAGTATGGCGCTCAATTTGCTTCTGCCTGTAATAAGCAGAATGTTTGGGGTGTTCAGTTCCACCCTGAAAAAAGCCAGAAATTAGGTTTAAAACTATTTAGTAATTTTCTTAACCTGTGTTGATTAGTTAGGAGTATTTAAAAATTTTTTGAGGACGTATGCAACGGATTATAGCGGATTCACCCTGTTAGATAGTAAACATCTAACAGGGTTCAAACGGATGACTTTATCCGCGACATCCGCAACAATCCGTGACATCCGCGATAAAATCCCTGACCCAATAATGAAATAATATGATAATAATCCCAGCTATTGATTTATATAACGGAAAAGTAGTTCGGTTCGTTAAAGGGGATCCTGTGCACTCAACAATTTATAGCGATAACCCACTCAGTGTTGCGCGCCGCTGGCAGGACGATGGTGCAAAAGTTATTCACATTGTTGATCTTTCAGCGGCATTAGGCGAACCTGATAACGCGGCTACTGTCGAACATATCATAAGAGAGATTGATATTGATGTTGAGGTCGGCGGAGGCATACGTAATATCGAAAAAGCATTGCGTTTTAAAAATGCCGGCGCAAAACGTATTATCGTAGGGACAAAAAGCCTCGATGATGGTTTTCTTAAAGAGTTGCTAAGCGTCTTAGGCCAAGACAAATTAGCAGTTAGTGTGGATATCAAAGATGGCTTTGTGGCAACCAAGGGATGGCAGGAAACGAGCAAGTTTAAACCCATAGAGTTTATAGAAAAACTTGTGGCTCTGGGTATAAAGTGGGTAATTTATACAGATATCTCAAAAGATGGCACCCTTGAGGGCTTAAATTTTAAGGCCCTAAAAGAGCTTTCCGCGTTTAAGGGTATAAATTTTATTGCTTCCGGAGGCGTATCCGGTATCTCTGACCTGAAAAAAGTCAAAGAGGATCTGTCTTTTGTGTGGGGAATAATTTCCGGCAAGGCTCTTTATGACGGGAAGTTAAGTTTGCCGGAAGCTGTGGCGTTTCTGGGGGAATAAGGGGATAATCTGAGGAATGCCCCGCCTCACAGGGGATGTTTGGAAGTTCTGGTCGTATTAATTGAAGAGCTTATTACCCCGCCTCGCGAAAATGTGAAAAAATTCCCCCGAGGAATCCGGAGGATTCCCGGGACTAAGTCCTCGGAATTTCCTGCCAAAGGCTAAGGAAAATCCAGAGGGTTTTCGATAATTTTTTCACGCTCGCCGGGGTTAATTCGACTACACATTTTTTCAGGCAAAAGCCTGAAAAAATGTAAGTCTCATTAAATATATTGACAATTTGGCTGGATATGGTATAAAAGACAATTCTCATTGGAGGTAATAGACGTGAAAAAAACTAAATTTTTTAATGAAGTAGAACGTAAATGGGTTTTAATTGACGCCAAAGATAAGGTTTTAGGCAGGCTTTCTACCCGTATAGCAAAAATACTGCAAGGTAAGACTAAAGCTACCTATAGCCCTAATTTTTTATGTGGCGATAGGGTAGTGGTAATTAATGCAAGCCTTATAAAGGTTACCGGGAATAAACTGGAAGATAAAATGTATGACAGATATTCAGGTTATCCCGGCGGAATAAAAGAGATAAGCATGAAGGATATGCAGGCTAAAAATCCTTCCCGCGTGCTTTACTGCGCTGTCAGGGGGATGCTTCCAAGAAGCATGCTAGCCAAAAGGATGATTCGTGGGCTTAGGATTTATCCTGGTGAAAAACATGAACAAGAAGCTCAACAATTAATAAAGGTAGAGGTATAAAATGCAAGCAGACACAAAAGCTATTTCAGCCACAGGAAGGCGTAAAGATTCAGTAGCCAGGGTAAGATTAATCAAGGAAGGCCAAGGGAAAATCACGATAAACGGAAGAGAGCTTGAGAATTATTTCAAAAGCATAGACCAGTTATTGCAGATAAAAAAGCCGTTTACTGTTGTAGGGCTTGAAAATAAATTCGATGTTCTTGCTAATGTTAACGGCGGAGGCATAAATGGCCAGGCCGGAGCTATAAGCTTAGGCATTTCCCGCGCGTTACTTATCCTAAACCCTGAATTAAGAGCTACGTTAAGAAAAGAAGATCTTCTTACCAGAGATCCCCGTTCGAAAGAGCGTAAGAAATACGGCCGTAAAGGCGCCCGCAGAAGATTCCAGTGGACCAAACGTTAAAAATTAAGATATAAACATAGAGCCACAAAGCAATTTATTATGCTTTGTGGCTTTGTATTTACAGGCTCTAAACACCTTGACAATCAAGGTAATTCGCGTTAATCTATTCTACCTTTTGGAGGCAAAATGTTTAGTTCTATTGAAGATGTTTTTAGTGATATAAAACAAGGCAAATTCGTCATTGTCGTTGATGATGAAAAACGGGAAAATGAAGGAGACCTTGTTATAGCCGCTCAGTTTGCCACACCAGCCGCGATCAATTTCATGATAAAAGAAGCAAGGGGCCTTGTTTGCGTGCCTCTTACAAGAAATAGGATAAAAGAGCTTAATCTCTCGCCAATGCATTCCGAAACCAGCCAAGATCCCTTTAAAACAGCATGGAAAATTTCTGTTGACGCGTCTTGCGGCATTACCACAGGCATTTCAGCCTTCGACCGCGCAAGAACCACAGAAGTTTTAATTGACCAAAAAAGCACAGAGAATGACCTTATTAAGCCAGGCCATACTTTTCCTCTTGAGGCAAAAGATGGAGGGGT
>JBAZGZ010000203.1:0-3360 GCA_041652615.1 Candidatus Omnitrophota bacterium
TATCTCCTCAATCCAGCCGAATTCGTTTTTAAAAATTATCGCGTCGCCAAGCCTGACCGGCTGGGAAAAAGAAAGAAAAATCCCGCAGATAATATTGGAAAGAGTGTTTTGGGCGGCCAAACCTATTACGATGCCGGCAATTCCGGCAGAAGCAAAAAATCCCGCCCCAAGGTGGCGCACCGATTCAAATTGAAGAAGAAAAATAATCAGCGCCACAAAATATACGGCAGCGTTTATCAGCCTGCGGATAATCGTAATTTTAGTTTCAAGCGAAGAAACATCGGCAGGCATCACCTTTTTTAATTTGGTAATGATTTTCTTCTGCCAACGCGTGAGCAAAGCATCGACGATTTTTATTATTATGATGGCAGCAATAAGTATGGCGGCAGTGGTCATTATTTTAGAAAAAACGTGGTGCCGGCTCATTATACTTAAATTATGCAAAAACTCTTTCCACATAGCTCCTCCTTTTGTGAAATGAAATTTTATCTTAACCTATTTTACCTACGCGGTAAAATGGATTTAACGCGAATTATGCCCAAACGCAGCAAGCGGGATGGAAACGATTATTGACACAACTTCTCGAGACAAAGCCAGATTATTCTTTTAAACAGTCTTTTAGTTATTTTTAAAACTCTTAACTACATCTTCTACGCGCTTACCACCAACGTATAATCCTTCAATAACCACAAAACCATCTTTAACTCTTACCAACACATAAGCATCTTGCTTATCCCGCCTGTTGTGTTCTATGTAAGCTCTTTCCGCAAGCAAAGCAGAATTTTCTTCCATATAATACCGGTCAATAGGTAAATCCAAATATACTTTATCTCTTGATGTATACCTGACATTTACCTGGATATACGGTACACCCTTGGGCTTAGTCGTAGTTACATTAGTAAGCCTTGCGAACCCCTGCGTATCTACGGCAATATGGGCATAGACGCTCTGGCCGTTGTTAAATAAGGTTCCTCCGGTGACAGGGACATTATCCTTTGCAATCCGTAACGCAACATATTTTCCTCTAAAAGCATCATAAGGATCAACCGGTGCAGTTATAAATTTGAACTGCTCCCCGTTCTTCAAAACAGATTCGCGTTTTATTATCATCGACAAGGGAATAATAAGCTGTATTAAGACAATGCAACAGAATAAGCCGATAATTAACTTTTTTTTCATTCTGCACCTCTCTTTTGACGTACAAGAAATACATTGGTAACCAAAAAACCAATGCCTATGGCTATAAAAACCAATCCTTTCATAATAAAATTAATTTCGCTGTCAAAAAACCTCGCGATAATAAGTATCGCTAGCATTAGCATACCGATATTGACCATTGGCAGACTATTCCTCCGAATACCAAGCATAATATGGCTAACGCTCAAAATCAGCAAATAGATATTAAAAATGAATAGAGGTAAAATTATTGTTTGTTCTCTGAATAAAAAAGCAACGATTGCCAACACAGGAAGAGCCCCAAACAATGAATTTGATAAATTTTTATGCTTTAGATTGTCATAGAAAAGCAGGATTGCTGTTGCTACGATTGCCAAAGTAATAATATAATCCGGTAAAGCGCTCATACCAGAAATTTTTCTGCTCACTCCGTAATGATCCCTGGCGAGATATTGCCATACATAACGAAAAGTAAATTGTAATGCCAGGATAAAAATCCCGATACCTCCTATCATGCGTAACGGCCGCTGCCAGTTAGTTGTTAATCTGCTAAATTTCAGGCATCCGAGAGAATAGAAAATGCCGAAAATACTTGAAAAAATAATAATCCAGGAACCAGTCCAGGTTTTTCCTAAACTTGAACCCGCGCCAACAACAACGCATATAATTATAATTAAGGAAAGTATAGTTGTGCGTATTGCGTGAATTTCCTGGCGTAATGCCCAAATAAAATGAGGTATAACTATTGCGGCTAATGGCCAAAACAAAACTGCCTTAGCAGGATTATCCCAGAAGCTTCCTGCCCACGCCGTGATACCGATTAAATAAATTGCTGCCGGCAGAGATGCCTGCATAATATAGACAATTGGAACGATAAGCAGCATCCAGGTTAAAATGAAAGTACCAACATCTCCGGGTATATTATACGTCTGGCTAATCAGAGCGATTGAAGCCCCAACCATAAGGCTTAAAAAAGTTCCTGTGCCTTCCTTAAATGCGCTAGACTGCGGTTTTTTCAACAAAACCCATAAAACTAACCCTTGTCCGATGACCAAAGGGGCGAAAGAAAGTATGGCTCTGGTAAATCGTGAAAATTGTTCCCAATTATGGGCGAGCAGTAAAATTATCCCAAGACCGATTAAGAGCGCTCCAATGGTCCCGCTAATAATTAATATCACTGACGCTTTGCTGGCGCTTTTTATCTCTCCATAATGCTGCCGTATTTTATTTCCTGCCTCTTGAGTTAAAACACCCTTAGCAATCAAATCCGGCAATTCCCGGTAGAGCCATTTTATCGCTTTCATATTCATATCATGCCTCCATTTTTCGATCGATTACAATAAAAGCTAAGTAATTTTTATCAAACCCCATACTGAAAAAAACTGGCATCAATCAAGCGAGGTTATTGCAAACAAAAAAAAGGCAACCCCTATTCAGGAAGTTGCCTTTTGATTTTTTCTTAGCTTCATATCTTCAAAACGCATTATGATTGAAGTTATTCTACTGCGGTGAAATCGCGTGGTCAAGGTGGAATTTGCTAATAAACCTATTAATGCTCATCGTAATAATCTTACTTCTTTATTTCCACTCCTTCCGGCCAGGTTTCTTGATAAATCTGTTTGTTTTTACGCTTTAAATCTAAATATTCGGCTTTTGTTATCTCTCCATCTTTATAGGCTTTTTCTATTTCTGTATTTTTTTCCTGATAATTCGCATAACCTGTCCCCATGACTAGTGTTTTCACATTAGTACACCCAAATACCCCTAAGCACAATAAGGCAATAAAGATTATTTTATATTTCATATTAACCTCCTAAATTAAAAAGCGCTGGAAGGCCAACGCTTTAATCTAAATTTATCCTAGGTGATTGGCAGGGATGTGCATACAAAAGACGATTTAGTCAATCAGCTGACAGAACAAGAACCGCCGCCTAATTTGGTTTTATAGAGCTTTTTGTTATAAGGAAGCTTCATCAGCAGCATGCCCATCATGCAGTTATCGGTTAAACCGGCAAAAATCAAACCGCAGGAAACAAAAATAGGAATAGCTAAAAACGCCGGGTGCACAAACAAAGACAAAAGCACGCCGGTTAAAACCAATATACCGGCAACTAACTTTATCTGACGCTCAAGAGATATGCCTCCCTCGCCTTTTATGACCGGTAATCTTTCCTTCTGCCAGCG
>JBAZGZ010000204.1:0-3301 GCA_041652615.1 Candidatus Omnitrophota bacterium
AGGCAGCAGCAGCAGCAGCAATACATACAATAGTCAGCGCAGAGGTGCAATATCGCGCAACACATTCTTCTTATGTTCCTTTGACTGGTTTGGCTAATGAAACCCCTCCTTATATAGATTCAAAACTCGCTTCAGGTTCGAGGCAAGGTTACAATTTTGTAATGTATGATCCTGATGCGTCAAAGTTTCATGTTGTGGCTACCCCCCAAGCCGCAGGGCAGGGGCACTTATTCTATGTTGATGAAGATGGCGTATTGTGCCGTTCGGATGCAACCACAGGTGTGTCTACGCCAACCCACGTTGACAATGGCTGTCCTAATGGTTTTTCCGAAGTAGAATAGACGAGAGTGCAGAGAAAAGAAGGACAGAGATAGAAAGATTATCCACATTTTATATTTAACTTTTCGTCTTAAACCTCAAGGATTGCATTTTTGTACCAGAGCCGAACCCGGTCAAATTCCTTCAAAAGCGCGAACAAATGCGTTTCCGGAAAAAGCGTAAATTATGGTTGACACTCCAATATTTACGGCTATAATTGGAATATGATTTTCCGAACTTTAGACCTTTCCCAATATAAAAATTCTTTATTTTTATTCGGCCCGCGCCAAGTAGGCAAGACCTTCCTAATTGAACATACTACTTCCCCCGTTTTTTTTATAAACCTGCTTAACCATAAGGAATTCTTAAGGTACAGTAAAGATGTTTCACTTCTTTCCTCTGAGATCGCCGCGGTAAGTAAAGATAAAGGCCTTATTGTTGTTGATGAAATTCAACGTTGCCCCCAGCTTTTAAATGAAATTCAGAGTATTATGAACGAGAGAGAAGGAATACAATTCATTCTTACGGGTTCCAGTGCACGCAAATTAAAACGGGCAAGCGTAAACTTATTGGGCGGCCGTGCGATTACTGTTCATTTACACCCTTTTACATATGAAGAGTTAGAAACGAAATTTATTCTTGAAGACGCCATTCGTTTCGGGACACTTCCTCCTGTGGTTTTGCAAAAAGAGAAGAAAGACAAAATTCGTATCTTAAAAAGTTATATTGAAGTTTATTTAAAAGAGGAGATTCAACAAGAAGCCTTGACCAGAAATATCCCGGCATTTGCCAGATTTTTGGAACTATCAGCCTATGAAAACGGCAAAATACTTAATTTTCAGAATATCGCGCGCGAGACAGGCATTCATTCAAAAACCGTCAAAGAATATTTTTATATTCTGGAAGATACCTTGATAGGATTTTTGTTATATCCTTATGGTAAATCTCATCGCACTAAACTTGTTTCGCATCCAAAATTTTATTTTTTTGATTGCGGAGTAGTTGCCGCTCTTAAGGGAGAGTTATCTCAGGATTTAATTCCTGGTTCGCCTCCTTATGGCGAGGCTTTTGAGCATTGGGTTATATTGGAAATAAAACGATGCATAGATTATTATGAGCGCGATGTAAAATTAAGTTTCTTTAGGACAACCGATGGTGCGGAAGTGGATATAATAATGGAACTTGGAAAAAAGGTATGGGCTATTGAAATAAAATCTTCAAGTGCACCGCGAATGAGTGACGTAAGAGGCTTAAGGAGTTTTATAAAAGACCATGCTTGTGATAGGATATTATGCCTTTGCCAGACGCCCCGGCCATTTATTAAGGATACTATTGAATTCATTCCTTGGAAAGATTTTATGGAACAACTAAAAAACGCTTAAAGATAATTATTAAAAATAATATTTATGCCAAAGTATAATTGGTTTCATTTGACATTAAATTTACCAAAACCATTAAAAAAATTAATTCCATTTTTGCTTTTTTTTGTTGTTATCGGCATAAATATCTATGTCCGGCTTTTCCCCGCTTACTTTCCTCAATTAAAGCAGCAAGCCAAACTAACCGTTGAGAATAAAGTAATCAAAGATATTGAAAAAAAAATTGACGATTCCTATCCCGAATTTAATCCGTTGATAAAGACGAAAATAATTTTAAACGCGTTTAAAGAGAAGAAAAAAAATACATCCGGTTTTAAAAAAGAAATCCTGGAAGAATATAAAAAATTAAAAGACCCATACCAGAATGAGTTTGGCCAGACTTACATGCTGGAAGTTGACGGTTATCAATGGATGCGTTACACAGGAAATATCGTCAAAACCGGCCAGCCCGGGACCAGCATAAAGAATGGGCGACCATATGATGATTACATGCTTGCGCCAACAGGGGCTGAGGTAATCAGCAGTCAGTTCTTTTTTTACCTCTCCGCTTTTCTATACCGCTTAGCTGTATTTTGTTCAAATGGGTTTTCTTTAGCTTCATTTCTTTTTTACCTTCCGCTTTTTTATACTTTTTTATTCCTGTCCGTGCTTTATTTTGCCGTGCGGACTTTTTTCTCCGATATAACCGCTTTTTTATGCGTTCTTTTTGTGGGCTTAAACAAAGTGGTTTTATCCCGCACAACTTGCGGCTGGTTTGATTACGATAGCCTTATCCTTGCATTGCCGGTAATTATCGTCTGGTTGATAAGCTTGGCATTAAAAAGCGGATATACTTTAAAAAAACGCCTTTTTTTTACAATACTTGCGGCTTTTGTCCAAGGAGTATATTCCGGAGTTTGGATAGGTTATTGGTGGATTTTCAGCATATGCGCTGCGTATTACGTGTACATTATATTAAATGCTTACTCCTTAGACAGAAAGGCGCATAAGGAAGCATTTACGTATATGCTTTTGGCGGTGAGTTTTTTTACAGTTAGCATAAGCCTGTGCTCTTTTATCGGCAGGACTAACGTGTTTCATAGCGTTTTTATTTTTATGCAAGATATCTGGCATTTAGGCACGTCGCGCCAGATCACTATCTGGCCATATACTTTTTATACGGTGGGAGAATTGTTAAAGATGACTCCACAGGAGATAATGAGAGCATTGGGCGGGCCCGGTATTTCGCTGTTTGCGGTAGTGGGTGTTTTATGGATTTATATAAAAGAAAAAAGGAGGCAAAAAAAAGATTTCATCATCCTTATGATTTTCTGGTTATTCGCAATGTGCATAGCCGGATCGAAAAGTTTAAGATTTATAGCTTTCCTTTCAATACCTCTGGGGATATTTTTTGGCGCTTTTATAGAACATATCTTTAAATACATTTATGCTAAGTTTAACAAGCGGCCCAAGTTGCTTATTGTGTTTTTGGCTCCGGTTATTATTTTTACTTTATGGTCAGGCAATGTACTTATAAGCACTAGCCTTGCGCAGACTAGCTTTACATACCCTTTCATGAATGATAACTGGAGTAAAATGCTGGTGTATATCGAAAAAAATACACC
>JBAZGZ010000205.1:0-3296 GCA_041652615.1 Candidatus Omnitrophota bacterium
AGTTAATTATCACACTTTTGCTAAAATTAATCAAGAAAATTGTGGGCAATTTTTTAAAAGTTTTTTAACAGAAAAGTAACGGTTATTATCTTGCCTAAGAGTATGTACTTTGATATAATTATTCACCAGTTGTTATTAAGAATCAAAAATCTTATTGGTAAACGTTTTTACAAGCGCTTAATTTACATAAATTAAAAAGGGGGCGAGGATGAGGATATTTGGAATGGGTATTCAAGAGTTGTTGTTGATTTTGTTGGTTTGTTTGCTTTTTTTTGGAGCGAATAAACTTCCGGAAATCGGAAGGTCTATAGGAAAAGCGATCCAAGAGTTTAAGAAAGCAATCAAAGAGGATAAATCAAACATCGAAGGCGATAACACAAAACCGTAATTTTTGTTATACTTGAGCTCTTAGCGGATTTATGGAAAATAAATTGACTTTGCTGGGGCATATTAGTGAACTCAGATATAGACTAATTATTTCCCTGCTTGTGTTTTGTTGTTCTACCGCAATCAGTTTCCCTTTTTCTCAGGTATTGTTAAATATTTTAAGATCACCCGCCTCAAAATTTATAGAAAAATTTGTGTATTTTAGTCCCGAAGGGGCGCTTACGGTTTATTTACGACTGTGTTTTTTTTCCGGGTTTGTTATTTCGTTCCCGTTTATCTCCTACCAGTTGTGGCTTTTTATTTCACCCGCAGTAACAGCTAATTTTAAAAAGAGCGTATTTTTATTCACCTTATTTTCTTTAACAGCGTTTTTATCCGGATGCCTCTTTGCCTATTTTATATTTTTACCGGCGGCTTTAAATTTTCTTTTTAATATCGGTAAAGGTGTTTTAATTCCCGTTATATCCGCGAATAATTATTTATCTTTTGTGACCACAGTAATTTTAGGGTGTGGGATTATTTTCCAGCTTCCCGTCGTAGTCTATATTCTTTCTTTCCTGGGAATTTTAAGCCCAGCTATGCTAAGAAAGAATTTTAAGGTTGCGATGATTGTTATGCTAATTGTCGCGGCAATAATTACTCCGACAACAGATATTTTTAATATGCTTTTGTTTGTTCTGCCGATGATCATTCTATATGAGATTAGTGTTTGGGTGTCATTTTTTACTAGGCTTAAAAAAAGAAGATAAATGAAACCTAAATTAGTACTTTTTTTTGATGCATTGCAAAAAAGGGCAGTTTCAAGAAAAGATTTTTTTAAGCTTTGTTTACTTGGCTTTTTATCTGGGATATTTTACAAAAGCCCCTTATTAGCTTCTCTTCCGGATAAGCAGCTCAGTTTTAATGGGAGGCGGAAGAAGGGCTTAAAAGGTGATTTTGACTTAGTAGCTGCAAATGGGGATGATCCATTTAAAACGACTGTAAAAGCGGTTGAAGCCATGGGGGGAATGGGAAAATTCGTAAAGAAGGATAGCGTTGTTTTAATAAAGCCCAATATCGGTTGGGCAAGTAGCCCGGAAAGTGGATCTTGTACAAACCCTCAGGTAGTAGCGGCATTGGTGGAACTGTCATTTAAGGCAGGGGCAAAAAGAGTGAATATTTTTGATATCCCGTGTAATAATCCTAAAATGAGTTATGCTACCAGCGGGATAGGCAGGGCGGCTTTTGAAAAAGGTGCCAATGTTTATATTCCTGACGATTGGGATGTAATCAGGGCGAAGTTTGAGTATGATTCTCCCATGGAGGGGTGGCCAATTTTAAGGGATGCGATTGAATGTGATACGTTTATTAATGTGCCTGTTCTTAAGCATCATGGGATGACTAGGCTTACGCTATCAATGAAGAACCTTATGGGGGTTTGTGCTGGGAACCGCGCTAGTATACACAACGAAATTGGCAGAAAGCTTGTTGATTTGGCTGATTTTCTTAATCCAGAGCTAACCGTTATGGATGCTTTTAGGGTATTGATAAGAAATGGTCCACGGGGGGAGAATGAAAATGATATAGTGGAGAAGAAAACTATTTTAGTATCTACGGATACTAGCCTTGTTGATTGCTATGCCTGTAAGCTCGTTGGAGTTGATCCGTCTGAAGTTCCTTACGTAAGCTGTGCTATTGAACGTAAATTCGGTATTACTGATATCGAAACAGCTTCGATAAATTATTTGAAAATATAAATGTGAAAAAAATAGTTATTCTCCGGAAAATTTCCCAGGCTTTTTCGTTAATAATATTTTTCGTTGTTATTTTATTTACGGCTTACCCGCTTTTACCCTTTTGGCCATCCGCGCATATCTTTAAAATAAGTCCGTTACTTATGATTATTGTTTCTATAAGTCAACGCATGATTATCCCCGGTTTAGTTTTTTCTTGTATATTGCTGGCACTAACGTTTATTTTTGGGAGATTTTTTTGCGGCTGGGTTTGTCCTTTAGGGGGGATAATAGATATAGTTGGAAGTTTTAGAATAAAACACAGAAAGGGTATCCCGTTTTTTCATAAAAAATTAATTTTTCTAAAGTTCTTTGTACTTTTGGTGATTTTGTTTTTTTCTTTTGCGGGGGCGCAAATAGCGTGGGTTTTTGACCCGATAGTTATATTCGCGAGATTTATTTCGTTTAATCTCTTGCCGTTTATTTTTTTGATGGCACAAAATTTTTTAGTATTTTTGGTAAGAATAACCGGATTCTATAGCCCTTTATTAGACCTATATCACAATTTTAAGGCATCAGTATTCTCCGGAAGCACCTATTTTTTATCCCATGCTTTAAGTATATTTTTTGTGTTTATATTGGTTTGCCTTTCAGTTTTGATTACAAAAAGGTTTTGGTGCCGCTATTTATGTCCGTTAGGGGCGTTATTTTCTCTGGTTTTAACAATGCGGCAAAAGAGAGATGTTGCTCGAGGATGTCAATATCGCGATTCATGCGCTAATAAGTGTAGGATGGGAACTTTGAGGTGCGGTTTAGGTAACATTGATAGTGAATGTATTCTTTGCGGAGATTGTATTTATGACTGTCTAAATAAAAATATAATAAAGAAAAATGAAAACTTAGGTTCAAAGGGCCCTAGTTTAAAAATCAGTCGACGGAATTTTATTTTTATGGCATTTTCCACTATTTCGGCCTTTCGTTTTATTGCCGCTAAAGAAGCAAACGAGAGTAGTAATATTATAAGGCCTCCGGGGGCATTACAGGAAGATTCTTTTAATGCTCAATGCGTGCGTTGTGGCAATTGTATGAAGGTTTGCGTTACTGGTGGTTTGCAACCGCTTTTGTTTGAAAACGGGGTAGAAAATTTATGGACGCCGCGGCTTATTCCTGAAATAGGTTATTGTGAATATACCTGTG
>JBAZGZ010000206.1:0-3249 GCA_041652615.1 Candidatus Omnitrophota bacterium
ATCGATGCTGATTTTATATATCTTAACGCATCATTTACTTCCTCAGTCGAAGTCCGGAAAATCATTCTTAACGCGAAAAAAACTTTAGCTAAAAATAACCGGAAAACTATTTTGTTTATCGATGAAATCCATCGCTTTAATAAGCTTCAACAGGAATCTCTTGTTCCGGACACGGAGAGTGCCGACATAATTCTTATCGGCGCAACTATTTATAATCCGTATTATTACCTTATACCATCGCTGGTTTCCCGCGCGATTATGGCCGAATTTAAGCCTTTATCAAAAGAAGACATTGTTTCAATCATTAACCGGGCCCTAACCGATAAAGAAAATGGCTTAGGAGATATGAATATAGAATGCAGCCAAGAAGCTATTGAACATATTGCTGTTTTGTCCGCAGGCGATGGCCGCAAGGCGCTAGGATCTCTTGAAATAGGCATTTTTAGTACAAAACCAGACGCATCCGGAAAAATATTTTTTGATTTAAATGCGGCAAAGGAAAGTATCCAGAAAAACATATTTTATGACAAAAAAGATAACTATCATTACGACACGATTTCCGCTTTTATAAAATCCGTAAGAGGCAGTGATGTTGATAGCGCGCTGTATTGGCTTGCTAAAATGATTAAGTCCGGAGAAGAACCGCGTTTTGTTGCCCGCAGGCTGGTCATTCTTGCTTCGGAAGATATCGGCAACGCCAATCCTTTTGCTTTGGTCCTTGCGACAAATGCGTTTAAGGCGGCTGAATTTATCGGAAAGCCGGAATCAGATTTAATCCTTGCTCAGACGACCATTTATCTTGCCGCAAGCCCCAAATCAAACTCTGCGTGTTTAGCCATCGATAAAGCGAAAAAATATGTGGAAGAGGAAGAGACTAAAGAAGTTCCAAACCACATAAAAACTAACTCCAAAGATTACAAATATCCCCATAGTTACGGCGGCTACGTGGAGCAGGATTACGGCGCAAGAGCTAAGTATTATTTTCCTAAAGAAATAGGTGAAGAAAAGAAAATAAAGGAATTCCTGGAAAATTTACACAAAGGAAATTTGTAGGGAACGGTCGCGACCGTTCCCTACAACAAATATTTATTTGTCCGCCGAATCCTCTTGTTTTTTACCCGGTTTATGGTAAATTAGTCAAGAATATGTAGGTAATTATTATAAATCTGTGACTATATGTGTCTTTAAATCTGTGCTAATCTGTGTACTATGATTAAAGAAGTCGCAACCCCAAAACTAAAAAACCCTATATTTATTGCTGCCTGGCCAGGTATGGGCGAAGTGGCTTACAGGAGCGTGTTATTCCTTCGCGAAGTAATGGGTTTTAAGATGTTTGCTAAGCTTGAAGCCGGCGGATTCTTTAAGCCGGCAGCTATAGTCGTGGAAAAAGGCATACTCGAATTGCCTTCTATGCCCGCAGGGCTTTTCTATTATTTAAAAGGCAAAAAATTTCCCGATATAATTCTTTTTATGGGCGAAGCCCAGCCGCCGCTTGAACACGCGGAAGAATTATCACAGGCAATAATAGATTTTGTAAAAAAATACAAAGCAAAATTTATATTTACCTTTGCCGCAAAACCGGAAGCCATCGATCACAAGGCAGATTCTTCCGTAAGAATTGTTGCTTCTGACGCGGAAATATTGAAAGAATTTGATAAGGTTGGAGTAAAGCCTCTTACTGAAGGGCAAATCTCCGGGCTTAACGGAATCATTCTTGGTGTGGCAAAGAAGAGTGGGCTTAAAGGAGCTTGCCTTCTCGGAGAAATACCTTTTTATACAGTTCAGATAGAAAATCCCAAAGCCAGCGCAAGCATTCTAAAAGCGATGAATGATTATTTGGGGCTTAACTTAAACCTTGTTCCTTTATCAGATAGAGCTACGTTTATTGAGAGCGAAATTGATAAGCTCATAAGTTATCTTAAAGGAGAAACTCCTGAGCCTACGAACACTCCTTTAAGCGAAGACGATATCGACAAACTTAAAAAAGATCTAGCTGCTTATACTAAACTTCCTCAATCCGCGAGAGAAAGGATAGAGAAACTTTTCAAGGAAGCTCAAGGAGACATTGCCAAGGCAGCCAAGCTTAAAGATGAGCTTGACCATTGGAATGTTTATAAGGAATACGAAGACAAATTCCTTGATTTGTTCAGGAAGAAAGACAAAAAAGACGAGTCTCATTAATCTCTCTCTGCTCTCTACTTTCTTCTCTCTACTTATAAATATATGAATGAAAGAATAACCTTAAAACACGGTGAAGGCACAAGAGCGAGCTACGAACTCATTAGAGACGTTTTTATAAAAAAAGTTTCCAATCCTTTTCTTGATGAATTGGGTGATGCCGCGTCAATAGGAAATTTAATTTACAGCTGTGATTCTTTTATCGTAAACCCCATATTTTTTCCTTCCTCAGACATCGGTAAACTATCTATTTATGGTACGGTTAATGATATTTGCGTAAGTGCCGGGATCCCAAAATTTTTAAGTGTAGCGGTTATAGTAGAGGAAGGTTTTTTAAGAAAAGATCTTGAAAGAATAGCCTTTTCAATAAAAGATGCGGCAAAGATTTCAAAGGTAAATATTGTAAGCGGTGATTTTAAGGTAGCGGATAAGGGAAAGGTAGACAAGATTTTTATAAGCACCTCAGGCATCGGCGAAAAAATACCAAAGCGAAGCTCATCGTTTAAAAATATAAAAAACGGGGATAAAATAATCATAAGCGGTGGAATTGGAGAGCATGGCATAAGCGTGATGCTTTCGCGTAAAAAGATTTTTGATTTTAATATAAAAAGCGACTGCAATAGCCTGGTTGATACAGTTGTCCCCCTATGGAAGGCATTTAAAGAGATCCGTTTTATGAGGGATCCGACAAGGGGAGGTATCGCGAGCGTTTTAAACGAAATCTATTTAGGCACTGCTAAAGGTATAAAGATTTTTGAAGAGAAAATACCCGTAAGAAAGGATGTGATGGCGGCGTGTGAAATTTTAGGGATTGATCCTTACTATCTTGCTTGCGAAGGAAGAGCGTTAATCATTGCCAGCCGCAATAGCGCAGGCCAAGTATTAAGAAACCTAAAAAAGAAATCACCATCGGCTTCTATAATCGGCGAAGTAGATGACAAAATAAAAGGGGTTGTACTTGAAACTGTTTCTGGAGGGCAAAGGATCATTGACTTTTCACACTCATTTAACTTACCTAGAATATGTTAATGAGCGCAACATTTTTTCAAGCCTATAGTGGTGAAGAAAAAA
>JBAZGZ010000207.1:0-3210 GCA_041652615.1 Candidatus Omnitrophota bacterium
CTTGTAAGGTGCTAAATTGAGGGGGTTTAGCGTCCAGAATGTAATAACCTTTTTTGGTGATTTTGTGAATTTCGATAAAGATAACGACATCGGCTGATACCATGGGTCGTCATCGATCTTAATTTGTGTATTTATCGGTTTACCCTTGAAGGTTCCTGTAACTTGTATAGAATTTTTGTTCCGCTTTACGGAAATTTTTGTATTTTGTGAGCTATTATTGAACTGCCATTCAAGCGCGTTAAGATTCAGATCGTTGGTCGTGGTATAGGTTTCCTCTTCGCGTTTATAATCAAAAATTGTCCAATATTTTTCGGTTTTTAAATCCCAGAATATTTCCCGGCATCTGGCGGCCGTTGTTTCACTGTATTTTAAGCTTTTAGCTTCAGCGGTAAGGCTTAGGGTAAACATCAAGAAAAGATATATAAATAGATAACGCATTTTATTTGGGTTTTATTGCTGCTATTTTTAAGGTAATGTGTTGTTTGTCGCTCCATGGCCAGAGCATTACGATCAAAATGGAGCTTTGAGAGTCTTTTTTGAAAAGAGTCTGATTATCCCATATCCCGCCATACTCCTTCGCCAGGATTATTATTTCTTTATCCGGTTTTTTGTCGCTTGCTTTGATGGCGGGGCCGAAAATATCAGTAAGGATTTTGTGTAAAGCCGGTGTGTTTAGTAAAACTAATTCTCCGTAATCGTCACTTATTGAGCGTTTTTCGTAAACATCAAGCTTGCTTAGTTCAGTAATAACTTCTTTTAGGTTCATATTTGTTTTAAGGCTTAAAGCGATGTAAGGAGTTTTTTAAGATCGGAGATATTGCCTTTTAATTCTATTTTATTTCGGCGTAGGGCTTTTTGCATACGTTCATACACTTGAGGTAAAGTTGCTCCTTCTGTAAGATGATTGGCGCATATGGCGCCGTAGCCGCGGCGATTTTTTATTTTAAATATTTTGACCTTGCGTGTATCGATTTTCATGTTCCGACCCCTCCATTTTTTTGTAGGTATTTTTAAAGTCCAGGATTGCCACCTTTAATGTCTTCTTTATCGCTCTCGTCTTGAGTATCTTGCGGGGCGTCCTTTGGGATATCTAAGGTTGAGCCGCTATCAATTTCAATCATATCGGCTTCTTTTTTGTGCTTATGGACTTTCGGAGTTTTTGGTTTTTCATTAAGAGATCTTGTTTCGTTATTTAATCTTTTGCTTTCGTTCTCCTTTTCCGTATTGCCATCGCCTTGAGCATCCTGCGGGGCGTCCTTTGGAATATCTAAGGTTGGGTCGCCTGCAGTATCGATTTCAATCACATTGGCTTCTTCTTTGTGCTTGCGGACTGACGGGGCCTTTGGTTTTTCGTTAAGCGATTTTACTTCGTCGTTTAAGCTTTTACTTTTACTTTCCTTTTCCAGCGAAATTTTTAGTTTTTCGTTAAGCGATTTTACTTCGTCGTTTAAACTTTTATTTTCATTTTCCTTTTCCAGCGAGGCCTTTAGGTTTTCGTTAAGAGATTTTACTTCGTCGTTTAATCTTTTACTTTCATTCTCTTTTTCCATAAGTTTTTCTTTAAGACTTTCGCTTTCAGCTTTAAGAATATCAAGGGTTGCTTTGGCATTATCTTCGGCAATGCGCATTTTTTGCAAGTCTTCTCTCATGGCGGTTTCATTGGCGCGAGCTTCTTCTAATTCGCTTTTTGCCGCCCCCAGTTCCTTTTTCATTTTTTCTGTTTCGGTGACCATATTGGTGCGTTCAAAATCCAGCTTTTGAAGTTTCACATTTTGGGAGATTACTTGTTGTTTAACTTCGTAGATAGTATTTTCTCTCCGGTTTTTGTTCTTTACTTCGCTTGAACTGGAAAGAAAAGCGTATACGGCGAATCCTATCCCAAGAGCAACTATGATTATTATTACAAATTCCATTTTATTACTCCTGTGAGCTATGAGTAAGGTTTTTTTCCACAAAGCCTACTATTTGTTCCTGTACCTGTGGGCTGATATTTTGGAATTCTAAACCCATCGCAGGCGATTCTATGGGTTGTATCTCTTTGTCTGCTTCCCAGACCACCCGGGCATCAATTTCAAGAACGCCTGGCGCTGGTTCAAGGTGCAGTCGAGTAGTCAACACTTCACCGATAGAAAATGTCTTTTCGGCAATAATAAAAGCGCCTATTGCGCTTAAATTTACAATTTTTCCTTTATGGTATATTTCTTTTTCGGTGTACTTTTGTTTGTATTCAATGATGCGCTGCAATGGTATGCGTTTAAAACGCCGGCGCAGTCTTTGTTCTAATATATGAGAGAATAATTCCTCGTCCTTAAAGCTTTTTATGGCTGTTTCCTCGTTTTCGTAATAATCAAATACCTTATCCAGGCCTACCACAGAAAACAATTTTTGAACATGAGAAGGCACGTTAACCAGTTTCATCTTACCCTTGTGGTTTAGGACATTCTTGTATGCTACAGCTATTAATGAGATACCTACGTAATCGATTAAGTTTATCCCTTCGAAGTTGCATAAGACATTTTTAGATTTCGTAACCAGGGCCCATCCGACAGTTTCAACGAAATCGGAAGAATTTATATCGATGCTTCCATCCAGGTCAAGAATGACTATGTTTTCACTTTCTCTTATGTGGATTTTCATGTTAGGAGTATGCTAAAAATTTCAATATACTTTGACTGCTAAGGTTTGAAAATAATTTAAAAATTGAAGTGGTCATAATTTAGCGTTTAAACAATAAGAAAAGAAAAAATAAAAGAATTGCGATTCCAATTGCAACCATGACATATTCCAGGAAATTAGAACCATTTTGTACAGGGATTTCAGGCAAAGTTTCGTTTTTTTCTTCGTTGGTGTTTGGCCGGTCCATTGTTTGCCCGAGGAATTCACGACAGTCGTTACACACGCAGAGATGCTCTTCGACCTTTAATATTTCATCTTCTGTTGCTGTGTGCTTTATGTAGGCAGGAATGATGGTTTTGATTTCGTCGCAATTCATAGTATAAAAGCTAAACCAGTGAAGCCCACGGATTTCATCTGTGGCTTCCTCCTAAAGCAGAAATCGCAGGATTCCTGCGAAGGATTAAAAAAAGGTAGAATTTCTCTACCCTTATCGACGATTATAGTATATGTATGAACGCAAAAAGCCTCAAGCGGTAACGTAAATTAGCGTTTGCTTTTCGCTGCTTTTCTTCTTTTTTGAGAAGGTTTTGTGTA
>JBAZGZ010000208.1:0-3197 GCA_041652615.1 Candidatus Omnitrophota bacterium
ACACCGAAAGACAGCGTAATTAACGCGTGGTGGGATTACGGGCATTTTTTCAAAACGCTTTCCGGCCGCAGGGTTATCTTTGACCCGCAGTCACAGCATATGACTTTGAGTTATTGGATGGCGCAGGTTTTATTGACCAAGAATGAAAATGAAGCGATAAATATTTTACGTATGCTTAATAATTCATCCAGCACTCTTTTTGAAGAAATGCAAGCCGAGATAAAGGATGATTTTCAACGCATTGCACTGCTTAAGCGGGTGTTAAATAGCAATGAAAAAGAAGCGAGAGAGATATTGGGAAAGCAGAATATTTCGGATAAGCTTAAAGAAAAAATAATGGACACCATATTTTTTAAGAAACCGGCTCCGGCATACTTTGTCGTAGACAAAAGCATGATCTTTAAAATGTACAATATTTCATTTCTTGGTAATTGGAATTTTTCAAAGGTCTATGTGCTCAAAAATAATAATCTTCCAAAAAATAAAGTTATAGAAGGGCTAATGGAAATATTCTCTCTGTCAAAAGAACAGGCAGAGAATATTTATAGCGAGACAATTCTTGCCACTACAGAGGATGAATTAAACGAAATACTTTCAAGCCGTTACAGCATTAAATTTGTTGTGGAAAAAGGAAGAGAGAATAACGGGGTTGTGTATTTTGATAACGGTATCGTACTGAATCTCGCGGATTTTAGCGCGAGAGCGTTATCTATCGGCGAAGGATATAAAAAATACAGGAATGTGTTTGTTCATGACAATAATAAAATCAGCCTTTATGAGGATAAAGATGCCGATTATAAAGAGGGTATGCTTTTCTTCAAAAATAATAACGAATGGAAAGGCGTTGGATTGACCAAGGATTTAGCGCAGAGTCTATTCGCTAAACTTTACTTTTTTGGCGGTCTGGATCTGAAATATTTTGAGCCATTTTATATTGATAAAGACGGCGGGATGTATATTTATAAAATAAAATGGCCGGTAAACGAATAGTATGTTAACAATTTAGTTATATGGCTATGGTAAATAAAAAAATATCCGTAGTGCTGCCGTGTTTAAACGAAGAGGAAGGCCTCGGCAGCTGTATCGAAAAAATAAAGGAAGTATTTCTAAAAGGAAACATTAACGGAGAAATTATCGTAGTGGATAACGGCTCTACTGATAAATCCGTAGAGATTGCCAAAACTCTCGGCGCAAAAATATTATTTCAGCCGATACGCGGCTATGGCGCGGCCTATATCAAAGGTTTCGATGAGGCTGCAAGCGACTATATTATTATGGCTGATGCCGATGATACGTATGATTTTTATAGTATCCCGCAATTTATCAGGCTTTTAGATGAAGGCAATGATCTGGTAATGGGCAACAGGTTTAAGGGTAAGATGGCAAAAGGGGCAATGACTTTTAGCCATAGATTTATCGGTAACCCGATAATTACTTTTGTTTTTCGCGTTTTCTTTCATACTAATCTTTCCGATGTTCTTTGCGGTATGCGCGCGTTTACCAGGCAAGCGTATACAAAGATGGAGCTAAAATGTTTAGGCATGGAATTCGCTACAGAGATGATTCTTGCGAGTTTAAAGCAAAATTTGAAGATAGCTGAAATTCCCATTAATTATTTTCCCCGTAAAGGCCAGACTAAATTAAGGTCTTTCCAGGATGCCTGGCGGTATTTCAGATTTATGTTGTTGTTTAGCCCCGACTGGTTGTTTATTGTTCCGGGATCAATTTTATTCTTTTTAGGTTTTATCGCCTTGTTCCTTTCCGGCTGGGGGATTCTGAATTTTCTAGGGCATAAGTTTGATATCCATTCTATGGTTTTTTTTACTTTTTTCTCTTTGCTGGGATTTCAAATTCTTACTTTAGGTTTATACGCAAAGACTTACGGTTTATCGGAAGGATTCGGTAAAGAGGACAAATTACTTAAAAATTTTTATCAGCATTTTAATTTAGAGAAAGGGCTAATAATTGGCGTGGCTATCGCAATATTAGGTTTTTCAATCGGCGCTTATATATTATCGAAGTGGATAAAAATAGGATTCGGCCCTTTAGATGAGATCAGACTTTCTCTTATCAGCCTGTTTTTTATGATTTTAGGCATACAGATAGTTTTTTCTTCGTTTTTGATAAGTATTTTAATGCTGCCCAGGAAAAAAATATAATGTGAATGGAGAAAAAAGTTTGCATTATTATTCCGGTAAAAAGCGTTTCTTCAAAATTTGAGGCCTGCCTGCAAAGCCTTTTCAATTTAGATTATACCAACTTTGACGTCATTGTTGTGGATGATAGCGAAAATGGAAGCCTTGGAATTCCTGCTGACAATTGTACTTATAAAATAAAAATTCTTCGTTCGCGCGGTAAAGGCCCATCTTACGCGAGGAATTTGGCAGCCAAAAATACAGATGCTTTATTTTTAGCTTTTACGGATTCCGATTGCATTGTGGATGAGAATTGGCTGAAAGAATTATTTAAGGGTTTTGAGAAGTTTTCTGAAGCCGCAGCCTGCGGCGGCATCCAAAAAATACCCGAAGACGCTTCAGTTTTCGAAAAAAAAGTTTTTCGGTTCATGGAAAGAATCGGTTTTATCACTGACTATATAAAAAAATCCGGAAGCGAAAATATCCTTGAAGTTGTGCACAATGCTTCCTGCTGCGCGATGTACAGGAAAGATGTTTTTCTAAAGGAGGGAGGCTTTTTAGAGGGGTTATGGCCCGGAGAGGATGTCGAGTTGGATTACAGGCTGCGCAAAAAAGGATATAAGTTGTACTTTAATCCCAAGGCAATTGTTTATCATTACCGGCCGGAAAATTTAAAAGGATTTTTAAAAATGATGTACCGGTATGGATTGTCTTGCGGGCTTTTAACGAAAATGTACGGCATCTTCAGGAAAATACAGATATTGCCTTTACTTACTGCCTGCGGTGCGGGGTTATTGGTTTTAAGTTTGCCTTTACATTTTCTGCATTATTTATTAATCATAATCGGCGTATCTTTATTTGGTTTTCTTCTTTATTTGTGTTTTAATTTTTATGTGTTTTTTTTATCCTGCCTGGCTTTAGTTTTGTGGAACCTGGGATTTATTTCCGGGATTTTTTCGTACCAGAAAAGATTGGCCGATAAATAAGGTTTTGAGATATGAAAATTTTAGTAATCAACCAGCCTTTCATCAGTGAATATTGCCGTTGTCAGCGTTGGCCGGC
>JBAZGZ010000209.1:0-3185 GCA_041652615.1 Candidatus Omnitrophota bacterium
TGATAACTTTTTTATGCATTGGCCCTTTCGCCTTACCTTTAATATGGTTACATCCCAAATTACCAAAGGCATACAAAGTTATTATAAGCATAGTAGTTATTGCAATAAGCATTATCTTGTCTATCGTATTCATGAATTCCGTAAAGGTGATAACGTCCTATTATAAGCAGATGTTTTCGTATTAAAATGAGGCCAACCCCGCCCTTTTGTAAAAGGGCGGGGTTAGGCCGAATTTTACCCAGCACTTATTTTTGAAAGTATGTTTGAAAATAGATTTAAAAAAGTTTTTTGGTATAATTCTTTAAGGCGTAGACCAGTGTTTTTACAAAAATAAGTGCTGGGTTAATTCGCACTATCATTTTCCCTTCGCCAGCAAGGCTCAGGAAAATGATGTGCTCATTAAAAAAAGGAGGTTTGACTATGAAAAGGAGGAGATTGCAGCTAAGAATTCCGGTACAGTTTAAATTTGTACGATGGGTGCTTCTTTTTGTTATCGTATCCTTTTTCGTCAATGCGTATACATCCATAAAAATGCTTGCGGTAAGGCCCATAGCACCTAATGCGGATATGGTTTATTTTTCCTCGCAACTTAATTTCGGGGCAATATTATTGATTTTCTTGGTTACTTTGACTTTTGTACTGCATCGCGGTTTTGGCGCACTTTCCCGCATAGAAGATGTGTTGGATCAGGTTATAAAAGGTAACCATTCATTAAGGTTAAAACTACGTAAAGGCGATACCTTAATCCCTTTGACCGACAGAATAAATAAACTTATTGAGTTATTGGAAAAGAAACCGAAATAGTAAACTTAAAAGCAGGGTTTATTACTATGCGTGTAGAAGTTAAAAAGCCTTTAGAAAAAGAACTCGAAAGATTAGGGGTAAAAGACTGGCCTATTTGGGAGAAAGAAGAAAGCAGTTTTGATTGGTTTTATGATCAACAAGAAACCTGCTATTTTTTAGAAGGAGATGTGGAGATAGAACTGCCGGATAAGACAAAAGTAAGAATTGTCTCCGGTGATTTGGCGATTTTCCCAAAAGGACTAAGGTGCAAGTGGCACATTAAAAGACCCGTCAAAAAACACTATAATTTCGAATAAGTGCTACATGCTAGTATGGTTCTCAGGGTTGATTTCTATTTGTTAATTTAGCAGCTTTGGAAAATAGTTAATTAGGCTGATTTTTTCTCTTTTCTCTTTCTTTTTGCCAGGAAATTCTTTGCCAAAGAGTTCAATTTTTCGTAGGGGATCTCGCCTTTGCAGTGCAGTCTTACTTTTGCCTTGGCTTTTCTCATTTTTTTACGGTGGATTCTTTTAAGTTCACTTTTGTATCTGGCCATTTGACCTCCCTTTAATATAGAAGCGGATTACCGCGGATATTGACGCGGATTTACGCCCGCTAATTGAATCAGGAAATTATGAACAACCCTTCTAACCCTTTTTCTTAAAATATTAATTCTTCTCAAATAAACAAATTAGCTTACCTATTTCTGTGCGTTTATCCGCGTTTTGATCAGCGGTAATCCGCTTCTAATTTGTCATTCTTTATACCACATAACAATTATTCTTGCAAGTAGGGAACGGTCGCGACCGTTCCCTACTACAAAAGATCATTGTTCTATCCCTGTTCCGCAATAGAAGATTGTAATTGTAAGTGCGAAAGATAGGGTGTAAAAAGATGCCCCATAGCTCTCAAAATCTGTTATTTTGTAAGGTGACAAAACCAACAAATAACAGGAGGGCCTATGGAGCGGTTAAATTGTAGCACGAAGGGTGGCAAATATAAACACCTAAGAGAAAGAGACCGGTATCGGCTAGAAGGGTACTTAGAAAGCGGCTTAAGTATAAAAGTGATAGCCGAAAAACTAGAGCAGCACATCGCCACGGTATACCGGGAGATAAAAAGAGGGCAAGTTAAAAGAATACGCAGTGCGGACTTGACGGAATATTACGTATACAGAGCCAATACAGCACATAACGATTACGTAAGTAAAGTGACCAAGCGTCGGCACGCGTTAAAGATAGAAAAATACAAGGAATTGGCGGAGTATATTCGTGAGAGGATATGCAAAGACAGGTATTCCCCGGATATAGTTACAGGATTAGTAAAGCGTAATGCTCCAGGGCCAGACGGCACGATTTGCACCAAGACTTTATACAACTACATTGCTCGAGGAGTGTTTGAGGGGATAAGTAACGCAAGTTTATGGGAGAAACGTAAACGGCACAAACGCAGATATAGGCAGGTTAGCCGGATAAGCTTAAAGAACAAAGGGGCTCGTAGCATAGAAGAAAGGCCTTATATAATAAATCAGCGTTTAGAATACGGGCATTGGGAAGGCGATTGCATAATGGGCTGCAGGAACGGGAAAAAAGACGGACTATTTACGCTAAGCGAGCGTATGACGCGGGAACAGATAATCGTAAAGATAAGATCGTTGACTCAAGAGTCAATATTGAAGTCTTTGAATGATCTGGAAAACAATTATGGTGATTGCTTTAAAGATAAATTTAAAAGCATAACGTTTGATAATGGACGGGAGTTTTTAAACTGGGAAGCGATCGAGAAAAGTCAAATCGGCGCTGGCCAACGCACGCTAGTATATTTTGCGCATCCGTATAGCGCTTGGGAACGAGGGACAAATGAAAACCAAAACAAAATGATCCGTCGGTTTATACCCAAGGGAACCGACATATCAAAAATATCCAGCAAAGACATTGAGAAAATAGAGAATTGGATGAATAATTACCCGCGTAAAATACTAGGATACAGATCAGCTAGCGAGTTGGTTTTAGAGGTTACAAAAAACATTTTGAGGAGTTCGAATTGAATGTTTTCGCAATATGAGTTACAATCTCCCCCGGCTAAAACTAACCAAAAAAATGGTGTAATTATCCGGGATTAGTGTATAATGCAAATATTGACAATGAAAATTTTAGTGGACAATGCCCGCCGTGATAGTCATCTTGAGAAAATTATTCGTGGTAATCCACACATAAAAACCTTATTAAATTCCGCCTGTGCAACGGGATTTAAAAAAATATTGACAATGGTTTACTCACAGCATAGAATAAAAAAGTCTTTTGTTGGAGGGCTAAAATGAAACAAAAAATTTTCTTCGTATTTCTTACCTTATCATTAATCTGTCCGGCTGTTTTTGCGCAAACTCACCTACTTCTCAAAGT
>JBAZGZ010000210.1:0-445 GCA_041652615.1 Candidatus Omnitrophota bacterium
TCGGACTAATTAATATCAAGACGAGCGAAAGAAACGGCAGCGTCGTCGCACTTAAAGCCGTCAAAGACGAAGACGATATTATGATTATGACCGCAAAAGGGATTATTATCCGCACAGGACTGGATGAGATACGCGAAATAGGCAGAAATACACAGGGCGTAAGGCTGATAAAACTCGAAGACGACGATAAAGTCGTGGCGGTCGAGCGGGTAATCAAAGAAGATAAAGAAGAAGGCGAGGCAACCGATGAGGCAACAGAACAGCAAGAGCCGGAAGTAAAGGAAGATGAAACCACGAATGAACACGAATAAACACGATTTTGTTTCACCACAGAGACACAGAGTTCACAGAGGCGCTATTGCTTTAAGGCGTCCCGATGAATCGGGACTATGAAAATTTCAAAATAAACCCTTTGTCAAGCGAGCTTGAGCCGGGTTTATATTTT
>JBAZGZ010000210.1:455-1639 GCA_041652615.1 Candidatus Omnitrophota bacterium
CCCTTGCGGGGCAGTGCCTTAAAGCAAATGAAATAACCGGCTTGATGAGGTTGGCAAAGAAAGTAATGAGTAAATGGGTAAATGGGTTTTTTAACGTCCAACCACGCCCCTCCTACGGCGGGCAAGCTACGGCGGGTAAACTCCGGCGGACAAGAATAAAAGATAAAAAATAAAAACTATAAAGAAAAAAATATAAATTATGATTTGGCTTAATACGATTTTATCTGGAATAGCAGTAATAATTTCCTTTATAGTGTTGTGGCTAACGTATCTGCGCCGTGGAATGGTGAAAATGACGCAACCATCCCTAATAGCTTTCGTACCTGAAAATAATTCGCTTAAAATTTGCTTACAGACATTGCTTTTTTCAACAAGCTATAAAGGGAATGTAATAGAAAACGTATGGATTAAACTGCAAAATAAGCAGCAATGTCATTGTTTTACCTTATGGGCTTATCGAGGCAAAGGGGGAGGAGAAATTATAAAAGGGAGCGGTTTGTTTATTTCCCGAGAAGGTGTGCCAACGATGCATTATTTTATGTTAAATGCTTTTAAGCAGGAAAATATTTTTATAGAAGACGACATAAAATTAAAAGTGTATTGTGATATAATAAATTGTAAATACGGGGTGTTACTTGGTGAAATAGAACTGGCTTTTAATAAGGAACACATTGATATGTTACAGAAAGGAACAGGCATTCTTTTTGATTGGAATCCAACAGTCCCAAAATATACACCTTGTATTTCTAAACCATTTGATAGGACAATATGAAGGATAGAAAGGTTTGAGTGGAAAAGGTGATAATATTAGAGCTGCATAAGGATTTTGAATTCCGAATCGACGATACAATATCAGGAAAATAAGATGTCAGGGAATGAGATAACGCCGAGAGGCGGGCAGATACTTATATATCAAACTGAAGGCGGGCAAACTAAACTGGAAGTCCGTCTCGATGGAGAGACGCTGTGGCTTTCGCAGGCAGGACTGGCAGAACTTTACCAGACAACGAAACAGAATGTAAGTATCCACATACAAAACATTTATGAAGAAGGAGAATTGACAGAAAAGTCAACTGTCAAGGAATACTTGACAGTTCAAAATGAGGGGGAGCGAGAGATAAGCAGGCAAAAAGTGTGGCAGAACATTATGTTGGCTACTTCAATATGAAAATTCCTTTATCTTT
>JBAZGZ010000210.1:1672-3185 GCA_041652615.1 Candidatus Omnitrophota bacterium
ATGCGATCAATGTGGCTGTAAGGAATACATCTTCCTCAATTTAGATGAATCCTCATTTGAGACAAAATGTAAATGCGGAGATGTTGTTTCTAGCTTCTTTGACAATAGCGTAACTGTCGGTTATAAAATCCTATGGCGAAGCAACTATGAGTTGTTGCAGCAAAAAGATTATCCACTTTCAATCGTATTTTCTGCAACAGCATTTGAGTGCGAACTCACACGCCTTCACTTCAAATGGAATGAAATTAAGACCATTGGATCGGATATTAGCGTATCCGATGAGGATTTAGAATCTTTGTTGCGTAAATATCGCACAATTGATATCAAAATCGAGGAAGTCTCCAAACTAATGGACCCACGAGGATTCGCAGGTTTTATAAACGGATCACCTGGATTTTGTGAAATCATTAATAAAGGTTTCACGAGTTTGAATTTAGCTAACATTACAAAAGATTTTCAAAAAACTCTTTTCTGGCCACGTAACCGTGTTCTTCACTTAGCAGATACAACTTTCTCCTATGATGATGCCAAACGTTGTTTCAACATTGCAACACTTGGGCTAAGAATACTAGAAGATATGGATATGAAAAGAAGGTCAGCGAGCTAACATCTTACTGGAGAATGGCGGCTTGAAAGGCCACCGGTTAGCTAATGTGTTGATATTAGTATAATGGCAAGATAAATTTAATTGTTTTAATAGATTCCTCCACGCTGGTCTGGACGACCGAACCCTGCCATCGTGATGGCAGGGCTAACCACGTAAATTTTGGTTGAGTTTGAGAGAGAAACGGGATAAAATTACGATAAACCCGCTCCCCGATTTCTCGAGGGTAAACTCCAAAACGGCGGGCTAAATATTTTTATGAGGGCTGTAATGAAGAAACTGGTGATGATTTTTGCGGTGATGGGGATTTTTTGCTGGGTGCAGGATGGACAGGCGGCTGATAAAATCACAGTTAAGGTTTCTAATCGGCTGAACGAGGGTAGAGGCTGCGAGACGATAAGTCTGGCGGTGAAACAATTAGGACAGTTTAAGAAAGACAAGCCCGCGGTTTACAGCGATAATCTTAAAAAGTTTATTCCATATCAATTAATCGACAACGATGGGGACGGTAAAAACGACGAACTGATTTTTCAGGCTGATTTCGGCGCCAAGCAAACACAGGCGTTCGAGATAGTCGAGGCGAACGCGGTGAATCAGATAAAGCAGGAATACGGGGCGAGGGCGTATTATATAAAACAGAGAAAAGACGATTTCGCTTGGGAGAACAATAACCTTGCGTTCAGGATGTACGGGCAGGAACTGCAAAGGACGGAACTGACGAGCAGCGGAATCGATGTATGGGTAAAAAAGGTCCAAGACCCTGTTATGCTGTATCTTTACGGCAAAGGACACGATTATTTTCATGCGGATAATCCGCTGGGAATCGATTTTTACAATATAGGGCCGACGTTAGGATGCGGAGGACTGGGCGTATGGCACGACGGGAAATTATACCGGTCGGAAAATTAT
>JBAZGZ010000211.1:0-1487 GCA_041652615.1 Candidatus Omnitrophota bacterium
AAAAATACTTGGCAGGATCTTTTTCTTTACGCCATTTCTTTCTTTCCCGAGGAAAAGATAAAACTTTTTTATCATAATTGCCAAGAAGGCCCTTGACTCTTTCTCGACGAAAAGAAGCTAACACTTCATTAGGAAAAGGACTGTATCCGACACTATCTCCCAAGTCCCAGATCTCCTGAACTCTTTTTTCCTTAACATCTTTCAGAACGGCTTCTAATGCCGGGAGATTCGCATGGACGTCAGAAATAACAGCGATCTTCATTAAAATCTCTTTATGCGTTATTATCCGCCATAAAAACGGATGAGAAATTCTTGAATATTAAATTTTTCTTTTGTTTCTTTCGGCCGAACATAATTTCCCTTCGCAGTTAAAATACGCGCCTTAACATTATCCCGGCCATAGGCATTCACCTGCTCATAAAGCTGTTCTTTAATATCCTGCTTATAAACTTCAAAAAGCAACTCAATACGTTTATCAAAATTTCTCTGCATCCAATCTGCTGACGATAAAAAGACGCGGTAATTAGAATTATTATTAAAAATAAAAATACGCGTATGCTCTAAAAATCGGCCAACGATACTTTTAACTTCAATATTTTCGCTCAAGTTTTCCAAGCCGGGGATCAAACAGCAAATACCCCGCACCAAAAGCTTGATCTTTACGCCAGCACAAGACGCCTCATAAAGCTTCTCAATGATCTTGGGATCTTCGAGGGAATTGATCTTGGCAAGAACAATCCCATTACGATGTTTTTTCTGATTTTCGATCTCATTATCGATCAATTCAAAGAAATACTGACGAAGGTCGTACGGCGCAGACACGATCCGTTGCCAACGCGACGGCAAAGAATACCCTGTGATTACATTAAAAACATCTGAAATGTCCCGCGCAAAATCATCATTCGCAGTAAAATATCCGATATCCGTATAAATGCGCGCTGTTTTTTCATTATAATTTCCCGTTGAAAGATGAACATAACGACGAATACGCCCTTCCTCTTTACGCACGATCAGTGTCATTTTTGAATGGATCTTCATCCCGGAGATCCCATAAATAACGTGGCAACCGGCCTCTTCAAGCTCTTTAGACCAATTAATATTACGCTCTTCATCAAAGCGCGCCTTGATCTCCACCAACACCGTAACTTGCTTTTTATTCCGTGCGGCGTCTTTTAACGCCTGAATGATCGCCGAATCATCATTTGTTCGATAAAGGGTCATCTTGATCGCCAAAACATCTTTATCGTAAGCCGCCGCATGCACAAGATCCACCGTAGGCTGAAAAGACTGGAATGGAAGATGAAGAAAAAAATCACCTTCTTTCATGCGGTCAAAAATATTTTCATACTCGATCTTTTTAGGAATATATGCCGAGAAAAATAATTTAGCGAGATTCACCTGCGTGATGAGTTCGAATAAATACGTTAAGTCTAGATCACCATCGATATACGTCGCCTCACCTTGATCAAATACCAAAACCTTACAAA
>JBAZGZ010000211.1:1497-3177 GCA_041652615.1 Candidatus Omnitrophota bacterium
ATCTAATAATTCTTCATTATGTGTTTTCTCAACTTCCAGACAAACAACTTTGGCTTTCGGACGTTTTTTAACCTCGCTCGCTATCGCCTTTAAAAGATCGTGCGAATATTCTTCTTCGCCGGACATTTCGCTATCACGCATCAAACGAAAAGTAAAATGCGCCGCGACTTCAAATCCATTAAAAAATTTAGCAATATGCTCTTTGATCAAATTTTCAACCAAAACAAAAGTTGTTTCATCTTTCTCCGAAGGAAGGCGTATCAACCGCGGAAGATTCTTAGGAATAGGAATGATCGCAAAAAAGGACTCCTCGTTCCTCTTTAACAAAACAGCTAAAGCCAGCGTTCTTGACGGCAACACAGGAAACGGCCGCCCCGGATCAACGGCCATCGGTGTCGCGATAGGAAAGATCGTATTATCAAAATACCGTTTCGCATATTTTTGCTGATCTTCATTTAATTCTTTAAATTTTCGAACATAAACTTCTTTTTTTTCTAATTCCTTAATGATCGTATTACGATAAACCTGGTAAAGCTCTTTCGTTAACCGCTCAACCTCTTTTTTGATGCGCTCAAAAACTTCTTGTGAATAATACCCGTATGGATCTTTTTTATTATAATGAGAATCAATAAGGCGCTTAAGCCCCGCAACACGAACCATAAAAAATTCATCAAGATTATTGACAAAAATTGCCAAAAAACGGACTTGCTCTAAAAGCGGATTACTTGGATCTGTAGCCTCTTCTAATACGCGCTCGTTGAACATCAGCCAACTAATATCGCGGTGAATAAATTTCGGATTGATCTTGGTAGGTTTTGTTTCCATGTCTATTCTTTAACGATCAAACGGATCTTGTTCCCGGTGATCTCCTCAAATAACCCTTTTTTCTCGATAAAATCAAGTTTTTCAACTAAAAAATTATCCTGAACATGGACCGTCACTGTCACATCGCCGAAGCGATCGATATCAAACTCCGCAGACTTCACTTTTTGACGATGCGTACTATCCAGGGCATTGGCAATGCGCAAGATCGACGAAAGCTTCTGAACAAGCAACTGGCTTTCCGGTGGAAGCGACCCGTAAAGCACATGCGTCTTTGACGGCGTTGCTTTGCGATGATAGCGAGCAATACAAGCGATCGCTTTATTCTGTTCATCGGTAATGCGAAACAAATTAAGGGAACTAATGATATATTCACTATGTTTATGATGCGACCGATTGTTAATAAAGATCCCAATATCGTGTAAATATGCCGCAAGCACTAGATACAGTGAATCTTGATCCGTAAGCCCTAAGTGCCCTTTTAAATTATCAAAAAAAGACTGCGAAAGCTGCGCGACATGTTTGGCGTGATCGAAATCTAAATTATAGCGATGACAAAGATTCGTCGCGACCGCGATCAACTGATTAACCTTATCATACCGCTTTGAAACCTCGAGTCCGGACAACAAGCTTGCCAAGATCGCTTCGGATAACGATGTTTGTAAAATGTAGATGTAATTTTTTGAACTCATTAAAAAAAATTGCTGCAAGATCATCGCGTAGGCTTCAAAAGTTTCGGCGGTAGAAAGAGGGATCTTATAGGCTGTGGAAATATCCTCCGGGCTTTTACCGGAGAGCTCTTTAACAATATTTTGAATTTCGGACTTCGTCAATTGGAAGAAACTCGACGTTGCCTTT
>JBAZGZ010000212.1:0-3087 GCA_041652615.1 Candidatus Omnitrophota bacterium
AATTGTCAGCGAAAAAATAAAAAATCTTTTTATTGATACCGCTTGTGCCAATAAAATAAAATACCAGCTTGACGTGCTTGAAGGCGGGATGACTGACGGCGCAATGATAAATATGAATAGAGAAGGAATTCCTACAGGGGTGTTAAGCGTTCCCAGTCGTTATGCGCATTCGCCAACCGGAGTTTTTAGCACGGATGATTTAAGTTCGGTAATAGAACTCGCAGTTAAGGCAGTAGAAAATTTCGTTAAGAAATAGGCAAGATATAATAATTTGTGTAATGTGTAAAGTGTAATGTGTAACGTTGAGTGTAATGGGTCTATGTGTAAAGCCATTACACAAACAAACATTACACCGGCATTACACATTACACGTTAAACTTTACACAAAAATTTAAAGGAGGTGCACATGCGAAAAGTTATATTATTATCTTGCGTTTTATTTCTCGCTCTTTCTTCTTTGGTTCATGCCGAAGACAAATGGAATGCTTTGATTAGAGAGTGCGGTACAGTGCTTGAAGAAATTCAAGAAATGCCTGATCAGAGTATACCGGAAGATCTTCTTAAGAATTGTGCCGCGATAGCTATATTTCCTTCAACAGTGTCAGTAGGCCTTGGTATAGGCGGAAAATATGGCCAGGGAATAATCATGATAAAAGACGAAAAGACGCATGAATGGTCAAATCCTGCTGTTTTTACAATTGCCGGGGGCAGTCTCGGGCTTCAAATCGGCGGACAAGCCACAGACTTTGTGCTGCTTATTATGAACAGAAGAAGTATTGATGGGATTCTGCAGGGCAAGTTCAAATTAGGCGCAGACGCAGCTGTGTCAGCAGGACCGGTAGGAAGAAATGCCGAGGCAGCAGCAGATATCCAGTTGAAAGGCGGGATACTTTCTTATTCAAGAAGCCGGGGGTTATTTGCCGGTATAAAATTAGTTGGCGATGTAGTTACTCAGGATTGGAAAGCAAATAGAGCGCTTTATGGCAAGGATTTTTCAGCAAAGGAAATACTTTTAGAGCAAAAACTGCTTATGCTAAAGTCAACAAAAGAACTGCTCGATATTTTAAACAAGTATCGATAATCTCAAGGCCGGGAGTATGAAACAAAAAAGCCTTTTCTTTATAGGCGCCCTTTCTGTGCTTATCTTTGAGGTGGGGTGTTTATCCAGCCGATTGTCTTGCGACAAAATATCCCAATTTTCTTTAATGAGCGCATTGAACCAGGGCTTATACGAAACAGATTTTGATTATGCCGAAATTAAGAAGCAGGGAGATTTCGGTTTGGGCACATTTAATTCCCTTGACGGAGAAATGGTTGCCATAGACGGTAATTTTTATCAGGTAAAATACGATGGTTCAGTCAGCCCGGTAACCGATTCAGAGAAATGCCCGTTTTGTGTAGTAAAATTTTTCAGGGCCGAAAAAGAAGTTTACTTAAAAGAAAAAACTGATTACAGACAGCTTTGTCAGCGGCTCGATGGCGAGCTTGCCTCAAAGAATATTTTTTATGCCGTCAGGATAGAGGGTAGATTCAAGTTTTTAAAGGCAAGGAGCGTGCCGAAACAAAAAAAGCCTTACAAGAACCTTAGCGAGGCAGTAAAAGGACAAAAAGTTTTTGAATTTAGAGATGTTGACGCAATCCTTGTGGGCTTTAAGTTTCCTGAATGCGCCCAAGGTATAAATACAGGCGAGTGGCACTTCCATTTTATAAGCAAAGATAGAAAACAGGGCGGACATTTGCTTGATTGCTCAATAACCGGAGCCAATATTCTTATCGACCAAACCAATGATTTTTTTCTGAGATTACCAAAGAACAAAGAATTTATGAAAATGAATTTAGATGCCAGCCGGCGAGAAGCGAGTTTGAGCGCAGAGAGGTAAAAAATCAATGGAAGATATTAAGAAAAAAACAATTGCTGTTGTAGGTGTATCGCAAAGACAAGAAAAATTCGGGTTTAAAATTTTTAACAGTCTTATCAAAAATGGATTTGATGTAGTTGGGGTTAATCCTGCAGATGGAGAAATTTCTGACAGAAAAATTTTCAGAAGCCTCAAAGAAGTCAATAAACCAATCGACCTGGTAATTACCGTTGTTCCGCCGGAAGTTACAGAAAGAATCGTCGGGGAAGCAAAGGCTTTAGGTGTTAAAGAAATCTGGATGCAGCCTGGTTCAGAATCAAGAAAAGCAATCGATGACGCAAAAGCTTCCGGTATTTCAGTAGTGCATAACGCGTGTTTTATGGTCGAACAGGGGATATGGTAATTTCTATTTAGTTCCGAACTGTTTCGGTTGCGTTAATCGGTTACGGTTGCGCAACTCGTTACAGTTGCGTTATACGTGGAACGTAAGAAAAAGAAACTTTAAGACGCAACCGACAGACGCGAGACGAAACGAGCCGCGCAACCGAAATACGAAAGACACAACCAGGAAAACTATGTTTTTTGAACGTGTAATATTTATAATGGTGTAAGCGTTTTCACAAAGTAGCGCTGATTGCCTTGAAATAGCTTTACGCGAATGTTATATTAAAGTGTAAGGAAAGGGAAATTATAACCCTGCCTGTCGCGTCGACGGGTAAAAGTGCTACAGCCAACACTTATTACAAGGGAGTTAAATTTCCTCTTCGCTTGAGGCGATTAGGATGAAGCTTCCACCTGTAAAAACGGACTGTATGCAAATGCCTGAGACGGACTAATGGCAGGGTTTTTTTAATGAGCACATCATTTTTTCAAGCCGCAGGCGGCGAAAAAAAATGCTAGTGCGAATTAACCCCAACGCATCTATATACCTGAAAAATCTCTTCGATATTTTTCAGGAATGCGTTGGCCCCGAGGAATCCGGAGGATTCCCGGGGTTTAGTCCCCGAAATCGCCTCCCATAACAGGTTAGGCGATTTCTGGGGAGACTTTGCCCCGGCGAGCGTCAAAAAATTATCGAAGAGAATTTTTTGACATTCCCTGTGAGCCGGGGTAATAAGCTGTCGAGCAAAAGTACTCAAGCAGTAAGAGAATTTTGCAACATCTTCTGTGAGGCGGGGTAATGAATTCCTAACCAGCCCCCAGTTTGATAACTTATCCAATCCTGTAT
>JBAZGZ010000213.1:0-3062 GCA_041652615.1 Candidatus Omnitrophota bacterium
GCGTAAGGAAAAATCACAGTGCGAATTGATACTGAGGACGCAATGAGAAAGAGCGTCCGAAGTATCTTATCCAACAAGCACGTGATTTTTTCAAGCCGCAAGGCGTCAGGAAAAATCACAGTGCGAATTGCCCGCCACTGATACTTTTTATATGTGGACGGGTCCGCCTCTGGCGGAAACCCAGCACTTATTTTTGAAAGCATATTTGAAAAAAAATTCAAAAGACGGTTTTGGATATAACTCTTTGTTGTATAAATGCGCTATTGTTACAAAAAATAAGTGCTGGGTCAAATTCGGCCTAAAATTTTATCTGCGGTATTCCCTTGAGAAAATTTTGGCCTCATTTGACCTTTACTAGCAATGCATTATATCTGCTTTGAATATTTATAACAGGTTCATTTAGCAGTATGACAACCCTAAGAAATCCTTTCAACCCTGAGGCTTTTAAACTTCTTTCTGTAAAACTTTGCAACTTTCACCATAAGCTCCAAGGATTCATTTATTTCTTCCCATTTTCGTGTTTTTAAACCGCAATCCGGATTAATCCAAATACTTTCCGGACCAAATATCTTTATGCTTTTGTCAATTATCAGGCGTATATTTTTTTCCCTGGCAGGATATTTAGAGTGAATATCCCAAACACCAGGGCCTATTGTCCGGTTAAATTTTATATTTTTAAATGATTCCAGTATCTTTGCCTTCTCCCTGGCTGCCTCAATAGTAATGACATCAAAATTCATCTTTAATATCCACTCTATCACTTCGGTAAACTCGGAATAACAAAGATGCGTATGAATTTGTATGGAATGCGGCAGCTTCGCAACAATATTAAAACTGCGTACTGCCCAGCTAAAATAAAAGTCTCTATCCCTGTTTTTTAAAGGGGCCAGCTCTCTCATGGCCGGCTCATCTATTTGAATTATCCTTATGGATCTTATTGCCATCTGCTTTGCCTCTTCGTTTAAGGCCTCTGCTAGTTCAAAAGATATAACATGGTCCGGTTCATTTCTTAAATTATAACTCCAGGCAAGAATGGTAATCGGCCCGGTAAGTATCCCCTTTACCGTTTTAGGGGCTATACTTTGGGCATAAAATATTTCTTTTAGGCTTAAAGAGTCTTCTCTCTTTATTTTATCGTAGATTAAAGGAGGCCTATATACTCTTGTACCGTAAGAAATAACCCATCCGGATTCTGTAGTCGCGAAACCTTTTAGTTTCTGAGCGAAGAACTCCACCATATCTGTCCTTTCAAATTCTCCGTGTACCAACACATCAATACCGATTTCTTCTTGTTTTTCTATAACTTCAAGAATTCTTCTTCTTATAAAATTGTCATAATCATGCAAGGATAAGCGCCCTTTAACAAATTCAAGCCTGGTTTTGCGTAATTCCTTATCCTGAGGAAAACTTCCTATGGTAGTAACCGGGAACAGGGGGATATTAAGTATGTTTTTCTGGGTTTTTTTTCTGTATATTAATTCTTCTTCCATTAAAGAAAGCGTATCAAATACCTTTTTGGTTTCTTTGGCGGGCGTTCGTATATCGCGGCACCAATCAGCAGCTTTTTTGGTTTTACCTTCATAGAAATCACTGATAAGTTTGAGCTCATATAAACGTTCTCTTGCAAAGCTTACTTTAGCTTTTATCTCTGGCGCAAGCTTTTCTTCACTAGCGACGCTAACCGGCAGATGAAAAAGCGGCGCGTTATTTGAAACCAAAATATTTTCTTCGTTTAATCTCGATGCTTTTTTAATAGCATCTATCAATTTGACCTTTTCGACGATATTCGAACGCAATGGATTTCTGCCATCGATTACCCCACAAATTATCTTTTTATCGCGGGGGAAACCATTTTTTTTCAATATATTCAGGTTTTCTTTACCGGCAATGAAATCAAGACCAAAAGAATCAAACGGAATGTCATAAAGCGACGGAAGAAAATCAACACTATCATAATAAGTTATCAAATTGACCTTGAGCCGGTCTGAAAACAATTTCTTATAATTTTTTACAATAAGCTTAACTTCTTTCTGGGGCACATCAAGACAAAAAGCCGGTTCTTCCAAATGTACATTATGAATACCGTTGACTTGGAGCTCCTCAAACAATTTTTTATAAGCTGCACATAACTCGTTAAACTTAGGCTCGAAACCTGCGTTTAACCTGCACAATTTTAAAAAAGTATAAGGGCCAACAAGAAAAACAGGGTTATCTTTGAAAGAAAAGAATGTCTTAAAATAAAAAAGCGGCTTATTCCAGGATATTTTAAACCGTGTTCTATTTTCAATCGAAGGAAGCAGGTAATGGTAGTTTGTATTGAAGTATTTTTTTAATTCTAAGGCTTTAGCGCCGCGAGCATAGTCAAAATAAGTATTAAAGTCGTTGAATTTGTAAATTCCAAATATTAACGCCGCATCAAGGATATTATCATAGTAAGTAAATTCCCCTATCGGAAACGTATCCACGTATTCTTTATAAAAACATATCCGCTCTTCTTCTACTCCGTGCAGAAGCAAAACCAACTCTTCATTTGTAATTTTTTTATCCCAAAAATCCTCTATCGCTTTTTTAAATTCACGGCGAGCGCCTAGACGAGGAAAACCGTAAGCATAGGTTTGCATATTGATAATTTAAAAGAAAATTAAGTGTAGCTATTAATCAAACTGCTATCCCGTGTTGCGCCAAGAAAGACTTTAGGAAGAAAAGGCTAATCTAACAAAAAATGCATAGAATACATAACAATTTTTATGTTAACACATATTTTCCCTATGTCAACTGCCCAAGCGGGAAAGAACGATTTTTTGCACCCTATCATGGATCAATTCGTTTGAAGCTACATAACCCATGGTCTTATGCGTAACAGGATTTCCTTTGAGATCGGTAATTTTACCACCAGCCTCCTCTATAAGGCATACTCCGCCTGCAAAGTCCCACGGCCGGTCATGAAATTCAACCGAAAAATCTAATTTCCCCTCCGCGATATAAGATAAAGCCCTTACTGACGAGCCGAGCATCCGGACATTGAAAACTTCTTTGGCTAAATCCCCCAATACCTCAAGCAT
>JBAZGZ010000214.1:0-3060 GCA_041652615.1 Candidatus Omnitrophota bacterium
GAACATTAGGAACAAAACCAGCGCCAATACCCTGAATTTTGTGCGGCCCGGGATCGCCCCCTGACAAAACCGGTGATGTTTCCGGTTCAACCGCGATTGCTTTAAAATTTTTATTTTTCTTTTTTATTACCTCGGCAATTCCGGTAATTGTTCCGCCAGTACCAACCCCGGCTACAAGAATATCGACTTTACCATCAGTATCATTCCATATCTCTTGTGCGGTAGTCTTGCGATGTATCTCAGGATTGGCAGGATTATTAAACTGCTGCAAAATTATACTATTAGGCGTTGTTTTTGCAAGTTCCTCTGCTCTTTCAACCGCGCCTTTCATCCCTTTTGTGCCTTTGGTTAATACAAGTTCTGCTCCTAAAATTTTCAATAATTGCCTTCTCTCAACACTCATAGTCTCAGGCATAGTAAGAATAAGCCTATATCCTTTTGCTGCAGCAACAAACGCGAGAGCGATGCCGGTGTTTCCACTTGTAGACTCTATAATTACCGAACCTTTACGGAGGAAACCTTTTTTTTCAGCATCTTCAATCATGGACACGCCGATTCTGTCTTTTGCGCTTGAAAGCGGATTAAAAGATTCTAATTTTACAAGAATAGTCGCATACGCGCCTTCACTTATTCTATTTAACTTGACCAAAGGGGTATTGCCTATGGTTTTTGTTATATCTTCATATATCTTGCTCATATAAACCTCCAAAAAAGTAGAGAGAAAGATTTTTTATCTCTCTACTCTCTACTTGCTACTCTCTACTCTGTTTAAAGCTTGTTCAATATCGGCTATTATATCATCAATGTGTTCAATGCCTATAGACAAACGGATAAAATCCGGAGTTACGCCGGTTGCAAGCTGTTCTTTAACAGATAATTGCTGATGCGTTGTGGTCGCCGGGTGAATTGCCAGACTTTTTGCATCACCAATATTGGCAAGATGTGAAATCAGTTGCAAAGAATTGATAAATTTTTTTCCTGCTTCTAAACCGCCTTTGATTCCAAAACCAATTATTGCTCCGCATCCTTTATGTAAATATTTTTTTACTCTGTCTTTTTCAGGACTATCACCTAACCCTGGATAATTTACCCAGGAAACTTTTGTGTGTTTTTTAAGATACTTAGCCACTGTCAGAGCATTTTCCGAATGACGCAACATCCGTAAATGCAATGTTTCTAAACCCTGCAGAAAAAGAAAAGAATTAAACGGTGAAACTGTCGGACCAAGATCCCTTAAAAGAGTAACTCTTGCTTTAATAATGTAAGCTGATTGTTTAAATGCTTTCACAAAATTAATTCCGTGATAGCTTGGATCGGGTTCCGAGATCAAAAGGAACTTCCCATTGGTCCAATCAAATTTTCCGGAATCAACTATCACTCCGCCCAGGCTAGTTCCATGGCCGCCGATGAATTTGGTTGCAGAATATACAATAATATCCACGCCAAAGTCAAACGGCCGAAGCAAATACGGTGAAACAGTATTATCTAAAACCAATGGGATTCCATTTTTGTGCGCGACCTTGGATAAACCTTCTAAATCAGTGACATTAAGCTTAGGGTTGCCGATAGATTCAGCGTAAATCGCTTTGGTTTTAGAAGTAATTGCTTTTTGAAAAGCTTTTAAATCGTTAGAGGGAACAAAATTAACTTTTATCCCCAAGCGCGGAAAGGTATAGTGGAATAAAGTATAAGTTCCGCCGTAAAGATTATCCGCCGAGACAATCTCATCTCCGGCCTTGGCAATATTGAGAAGAGCTAATGATATCGCCGCTTGTCCGCTTGAAGTTGCCAAGGCGCCGACACCACCCTCAAGAAGCGCGATTCTTTTTTCAAAAACATCGGTTGTCGGGTTCATCAGGCGTGTATAAATATTGCCGAACTCCTTTAACCCAAAGAGACTAGCGGCGTGATCAGTATCTTTAAATTGATAGGATGTTGTCTGATAAATCGGCACAGCCATTGAGCCTGTTGTTGGGTCTGCAACTTGTCCGCCATGTAAAGCGAGTGTTTCAATTTTTAACTTTGAATCAATTTTGCTCATTCGTTTCCTCCTTAATGAGCGCAACATTTTTTCAAACCGCTAGTGGTGCAGAAAAAATGTTAGCGCGAATTAACCCCGCCGAACGTTGAAAAATTATCGTAGAGAATTTTTCAACCTCTTTTTGAGGCGGGGTAATACACAGATGGCATATCGTAGATAGTCGTAAATATTTTTACCTACACTCGTCTACGATTTGCCATCTATGCTAATCTACGTAACTAGAACGTATATTGCGCACTCAAGACAAATCCTCAAACTGATTATTCCTTTATTTAAATTGCGTATGTCAAAGTTTCCTGCCTTGTTTTAATTTTATTGGTCAGATCTTCAAATGTAACATTATCTATTATATTCGAAATCGCTGCTGACACATCCTGCCATATACCACGGAATGCACACTTATGAATGTCACGACAACCGGAATATCTTTTCTCTATGCACGCTATCGGCTCAATCGGGCCGTCTATGAATCTGACCACATCCCCTACTTTTATTTGCGAGGGGTGCTTGGCAAGAAAATAACCGCCGATTTTACCGCGTTTGCTTTCTACGAAACCGCCTCTTTTTAAATCCAGCAATATCTGCTCTAAAAACTTTATTGGTATATCAGCACTCTTTGCTAATTCAGTAATCGTGACAACACCATTGCCGTAATTTAACGCCAGATCCAGCAATGTTTTTAACGCGTAATCTCCTTTGTAGGTTATTTTCACTGGTTTCTCCTTTTATCATAGAAGCGGATGTCCGCGGATCTATACGCGGATTTACGCACGGAAAATACACAATAAACACCACCGAAAGTTACTTTGCTAATTCTATTTATACTATCTCTATAAGCTTAGTAGAGTATACAATATACAGCAATAAATGTCAAGGCTATTTTTTTATCGCAAAATCGCAAAAATAGCCGCGAAAGCGCAAAGAATTTCTTTGCGGCTTTGCGGGATTTTGCGGCTTTGCGGTGTGTTTACTTAGTAAAAGGCGATATTTCGCGAAGACCTTTGATTATGTCAGGCAAC
>JBAZGZ010000215.1:0-3040 GCA_041652615.1 Candidatus Omnitrophota bacterium
TTGTGTTGGATTATCTGCGGCATAAACTGCACTCATTAACGTGAAAGCCGTGAGTAAACACACAATCATTTGTTTTATTTTAATCATATTGCTCCTCCTTACTTATTACAAAAAGTATTCTTCTGTATCTGTCCCGAAACCATAAATAAAATCCCCGTTTTCGCTATTTAAACTATATTCCTCAAACACATCTTCTCCGTTTGCTAAGGTTTGCCTCTTATGAATTAATGTTCCGGCGATAACCGTAATGAAAAGTATCAGCCCAAAAGCGTTTGCTAAAACAAATACCGGCTTGCGATTCCATATTAGTTCTCGCAACTGCCCTAAAATACCCGGCCCGGCGGCTTCTTTGTTGAAGTTTTCCGTAACGATAGCATTGTGGATATTATTCCAGACGCATTCCGGAACTATCTCTACATTGCTATTTTTAAAAAGCACACTTTTAGCTTTTAATTCTTCTTCCAATTGGCGGCAGTAAGGACAGCCTTTAAGATGCTCCCTGACAAGCACGGTTTCTTTGGAATTTAATTCACCATCCAAGTAGTCGCTTTTGAGCCAAACTTGTATTTTTTTACACTTCATTTTCGACCTGCCTTTTTTTTGCTTGAATGAGTAATGCTTCTCTTGCGCGTTTTAATCTTGAGCGCACGGTATTTATAGGAATCTTTAATACCGAAGAAATATCCTGATAGCTCAACCCCTCAAGCTCCCTCAGAATCAAACATGTTTTATGTTCCGGGATCAACGTCTCCAATAAAGCAGAAACTATTTCCTCGTTATCGCTTTGGATAATGCCTTCCGCGGCCTTATGCCCGGAAGAAAAAGTTTCAATTTGTATTTTATAATCAGCTTTGTTTTCCACTTCTCTTGTTGATTGGCGATAACGGTTGATTGCCGCATTTACTGTAATTCTGTAAACCCACGTCTTAAACGAAGAACGAAATTGAAAATTTTTTAGGTTATGATAGATCTTCATAAAAACTTCCTGGGTAATCTCTTCGCTGTCTGCGCGGTTCCGGCTGACCCTGAGAGCTACATTATAAACAAAACCGCTGGTTTCTTTATATATCTCCTCGAAAGCTGCCACATTTCCTCCGGAAGCAAGCCTCAAGGTATCCTTAGAAATATCAATCATTCTACGCCTCTAATAGTTTAGACAGTTTTTATACGCGAAAAGTTCCCTTTAAAGTTACGTAGGTTGCGGGAAGTTACGAAGGTTACGGATGTTACATTTAAAACCTCGTGATTTTAGCGTAACCTTCGTAACCTGTGTAACTTTCGTAACATTCGTAACCTAAAATTAGCTATTACCTTTTTACTATTTCCCGTACAACGCTCTTAATTGCTCAACACTAGGATTACCATCGTAATACTCGCCCTGGGGGCCGATGTAACCGCCGTTCTGTTTGTGCAAAGTAACAGCAGTATAAGTGCCATTTTTATTGGGAACATTTACAACCACTGTTTGGCCATAATATATCCCTTGAGATTGTGTTGCAACCGATGTAGAGGTTGAAGTTGCAACCGGCACAGGAACAACAACATAACCGCCCGGACAATTTTTATAATAAATATTATTGTAATAATAATATGTTGTGCCTCTGTAAGCCCTGGTTTGATGCCCGTAAGGAAGCACGGCAACAACCGCTCCTATCGGAGGGGCGGAAACAACAAATTCCAAGCCAAACCAGCTTGGCCGGTAAAATCTGCCATCGCGATAATGATACTTATTGTGCCCTACATAAATAACTTCGCGGCCACTCCTGCCATGATTTCCATTATTGTGCCTGCCATCATCTCTGGCTAAAACACTTTGATAAGTCATCCCCATCAAAAACATAAATAAAATAGCTGTCAAAACTGTGCCACGGAATCCTGCTTTTTTCATCTTTTCCCCCTTCTCATACTGTAAACTTATAAATATAAAATATACTGCCCTTTTCCCTTCTCTACATTAGACAGATAGCGAAGGGAAAAAGTTCCGGGGATGATAAATTATTTGTAAAGTAATTGTTTTGAGTGAAGAATTTTAGAAGACGCATATCTATCCGTCTACAATACCTGCTAAAATGAACCTCCCGCATAAATCGCGGGATTTCTTTAAAAATTTGCAGAGGTTCATTCTCCGAAACCCTACCGGCAGTTCTAATTATCAGAGGGCGAAGAAAAATAAACCATTCAGGATTAGCGCGAGCGGTAATTAGAGCGCTTTGGAAAATGCTGACGGTTTTGATGGCGCGGAAGCTCACGATCATATTCACTGAACTCCTCAGAAGGCACTTCAGGATGTTTTGACACCGGCAGCTGCGAGCGGATAAGCTTTTCTATATCCCGGACATCGCGCCTCTGATCAGACGTAGCAAAAGAAATCGCGTGACCCTTCTGGCCGGCTCTACCTGTACGGCCGATACGATGGACATAATTCTGCGCGTCATCAGGAAGGTCAAAATTAATAACCAGCTCTATACCTGTAACATCTATTCCTCTGGCGGCAATGTCTGTTGCAACAAGCACCCTATATTTACCTGTTTTAAAACCCTGCAACGCTTCGCGGCGCTGATTAAGAGACCTATCAGAATGAATTTCCGCGGCACTGCATCTCATATCCCTGATACTGCGTGTAATTTTTCTAGCATTATGTTTGGTGCGCGAAAACAAAAGCACCGATCCTTTATATTGCGCAAGTATTTTACTAAGCAGCCTTAATTTTGCTTCTCTTCGGACAATAAATAATTCATGAGTAACCTTCTCCGCAACAGTTCCGGAAGGAGCAACCTCAACAGAAACAGGAAGCTTCATATACTTTGAAGCAATGGACATAATTTCCTGCGGTATAGTCGCAGAAAATAGCATAGTTTGCCTTTCTCTGGGAAGGCAGCGTAAAATCTGTTCTATCTGCGGAGCAAAACCCATATCAAGCATACGATCTGCTTCATCCAATACAAGCATTATCACTCCGTCTGTATTCATATTCCCCTGCCAGATGTGATCAAGAATCCTTCCCGGAGTTGCTATTACAATACGAGCCCCCCTGCGAAGC
>JBAZGZ010000216.1:0-3033 GCA_041652615.1 Candidatus Omnitrophota bacterium
GTTATGGCCGCGATATACGTATCTTATGGATTTACCGTTACGTTTACCGAAAAACAAAGCCCACCTGGAGAAGCTTTTTATCCGGGCCGGGCTTAAAGTAGTTGATATTTGGGATGGCGAGGTTATGTTTAATTTTAAAGATGGAGCGGAGGTGTTAAATTGGGCATTGCATACCGGCGCAAGCGCCGGTTTTGATAAAGTTATGGATCCCGCGGCTAAAGATAAATGTGACAGGGCATTTATCGAAATTATCGAGCGTGATCATAAAAAAAACGGCGGGATTTCTATTGCCCATAAATTTGTCGCCGGTATCGCGCAAAAAATATGAAACACATAACCGGTTTAAAAAAAGAATTAATTTTAATGGGTAATCTCAGGAGCAGGCAGCTGCGAAAGCTTCCTCTGGCTGTCTTAGCATACCTGCAAGGTACTTTTAAAAACGAAAAACTTACAAAGTTTGGCGATAAGTATATAGTAAATACTTTTATGCCTCCTTTTCCAAGCCCGGCTTTTGAACAATTCATAAAAAATACAGTTGCCGCGTACAATCATAATCTTTTTCCTTATTCAACCTATGTCGGTATTACTAACAAATGTGGATTTAATTGTTGGCATTGTAGTAAGGCTTACAGAAAAGGAAATGATTTATCTATGAAGGATTGGGCTGGTATTATGGGTAAACTCCAGGAGCTCGGAGTGAGTATGATTGGCTATACCGGAGGAGAACCATTATACAGAAATGATTTGGAGGAAATAGTTACCGCAGTTGGACCAACAGCAACGACTATACTTTTTACAACCGGCGATGGTTTTACTTTAGAGCGCGCTAAAAAATTAAAAGAAAGCGGCCTTTTTTATGTAGCCATAAGCCTTGATCACTATGAAAAAAACAAGCATAATGAGTTAAGGGGCTCCGAAAGAGCGTTTGACGTTGCTTTAACAGCGATAAAAAATTCTTTAGATGCGGGTTTTTATACCGCGGTTCAATTGGCCGCGCGTAAAGATTTTTTAAATAAAAATGATATGGATAAATATGTGGAATTTGCGCGCGCTCTTGGTGTTCAGGAAATAAGAATTATTGAACCTATGCCTACAGGCGCTTTGATAAATAAAGAACAAGATGTTTTTTTAAGCGAAGCAGAAAGAGAATTTATAAAAAGTTATCACATAGAAATAAATAAAGACAAAAATTTACCAAAAATAGCTTCTTTCGCGTATCTTGAAGATAAAAATCTTTATGGTTGTGGTGCAGGCACGCAACATTTATATATTGATAACGCGGGAAATCTTTGCCCCTGTGATTTTACACCGCTTTCTTTCGGAAACGTCGTAACTGATGGTTTTAATACAGTTTATTCGCGAATAAGGAATTATTTTGATACCCCGCAAAATAAATGTTTTGTTCTAAATAATATGGACAAGATAAAATCCGGATTTACTTCAGAGCTTCCGATAAAATATGAAAAATCAATGGAAATATGTAAGGCTTGTGTAAAGGAGGGGTTGCCTGAATTTTATAGAAAATTGGGGTGGTGATTAATTAAAGAGGAGGGGCTATGGATAATGATAAGGTTAAGTCAGCATCTAAGTCGATAACTATCTTAAGCATAGTAATTTGTGCTATTGTCAGCTCATTTTTTGCACTTGTGGGCGCGGCTTTTGGTGACAGCGAAATGATGGGTTTTTCAGCGGTGATTAAATTGCCAATCGCAGTTTGGGGGCTCTGGGGTATTTTCTGGGGCGCTTTTTGCGGTAGGATAGGAGCTAAGATTTTAATAAAAATACTTTTAAAGAAGCGCAATGTGTTCTATGGATTATTGCTCGGCCTGGTAGCTGGGGTAGTCCTTGGTTTTGTTAACGGCGCCTTAACCGGTACGGTTATATTTGGCGTTGCGTTAGGGCTTGCTCTAGGGCCTGTCTTTGGGTTATTTTTTGCAATAATCTTCTTGCAGATGACCAAACAGTCCCGTAATTCTTGAAATGAATAGTTAAAATAGGATGACTGATATCCCTTCGCGTCTTGACAACGCTGGATTAAAAGATAGAATAAAGCAAAAGATATGCAAATAAAACACATTTATATTTTTTTAAGCTTTGTTTTTTGCTTTTTTTTTACAGCCCAGTCCACTTCCTATCCTCAATACCGGCAATCGTATTTTGAGCAAGAACATCAAATAGATATATCCTATTCCGCAAAAAAACATTCTCTTACCCGGGATTATGAAATTATCGTAAAGAATAATGGTGATATGATTTTGTTGCAAAGTAATGATTATTCCAATAAGCCAAAAATTATCTATGGTAAATTATCTGAAGGTGAGCTTGAAGGCTTAAAGGAATTTATAATAAAGGCAAACGTTTCTAACTTTGATAATGAATATCTAGCGGATAATGATTTCATCGCATTGGATTCGGAACGGATAAAGATAACTATAGATGGCCGCGCAAAAGACGTTTTAATCAGTTCCTCATCTGTACCGCCGAAACTCCAGGCAATAATAAATGCCGTAAAAAAATATAGAGCGCGTTTATTATCAAACGCCGCGAAGGAATAATGATAAAAATACTGCTGGTTGAAGATGAGAAGGAAACTGCAGACGGTATAGCAAGGCTGCTCAACCGTAAAGGCTTTGACGTTGATGTCGCGTATGACTTGGCAAGCGCGATGGAGAGTAATTTTCCATCTTATCAGCTTATACTCCTTGATATCCTGCTCAAAGACGAAAAGAGTTTTCCTTTACTTGAAAAGGTAAAACGGGAATTTCCGGAAGTTCTGGTTATGATAGTAAGCGCTTACGATAATGATCAAAACATTATTGAAGCGAAAAGACTCGGGGCAGACGAAATTATTACAAAACCGCTAATTATCGAACAACTGGAGAGTTTCATTCTTTCTAAAGTCAAACCTGTGGCCAAGGAAAGTAATTAAAATGCGCTGCCTATTTTCTTCACGAGTTATTTATGCCTATATATTTTTTATAATTTTTATATCGGTGGCTCCTATACATATCAGTCACACTCTAGGATTTCCGC
>JBAZGZ010000217.1:0-3019 GCA_041652615.1 Candidatus Omnitrophota bacterium
GCCCTGGATGGCCTTTTATAGAAAAATCAATTTTACGCTTATTTTCTCCGAGCATAGAAAATTCTATCTTTATATACGAAGAAAGACAATTTTCTATTTTCTCTCCCCATTCAATCAGCGCGATATTTGATTTTGCGTACAAAAAATCATCAGTACCCAGCTCAAAAATATTGCTTTCTTTTATCCGATAAAGATCCATATGATAGACATGCAGTTTACTGTTGAAATATTCACGTATAAGAGTAAAAGTCGGGCTCAAAACCTTATGCTTAATGCCTAAGCCTATCAATACACCCTTTATGAATGTAGTTTTTCCTGAGCCAAGAGCCCCTTCCAGGACAACAACGTCCTTAGCTTTAAGATTATGCGAAAACTTTCTTCCTAAATCAATAGTCTCTTCGGCAGAATAAGTATAGAATTTATTCATAATTTTTCGTCTTACGGTTGCGGTTACGCGGCTCGCCCCGTTTAAAAACACAGTTTTTAACGGGGCTCGTTTCGTCTATCGTCATTCGATTGCGTCACAAACAATAACTAACGTCCCACGATTGACGCAACCGAGACGAGTTGCGCAACCATAAATTCTAGAAATGCGTATAGCCTTTTATTTTGACATTTTTTAGCCTATCATTATGCTCGATTTGGTAGCCGAAATCGCGTTCCATAATCGTTCCCACGAGATGAAATTTCGATTTCAATAAATTAATTTTCTTTTCACTCCTGTCTACGGTAAAAATAAGTTCGTAGTCCTCTCCCCGATAAAGATCAGCCTCTCCGGTTGTTATCGGTATGGCCTTCCTACAAAGAAAAGCACCTTTATTGCTTTCTCTTAAAATCCGATAGAGATCCAACGTAAACCCATCAGAGACATCGATCATTGAATTTATTTTGAAATTTCCCGATAAATATTGCGCTTCTTTTATTCGCGGAGTAAAACTTTCATTGAACTTACGCGCGCCAAGCGGTCCGGTTAAAAAAATATAATCACCGGATTTGGCGGTATTTCTTTTAACAAATTTTTTGCTCAAACCCAGGCCCCAGACATCCAAAAAAAGCATTTTAGAACGTGAGGTATCTCCGCCTACAAGATAAAAGTTATATTTCTTACTTAAAAAGATAACGCCATTAAATATATCTTTACAATACTTTTTATCAAGATAATCAGGTAAACCTATTGAAATACCTAAGAATTTAGGCGTACCCCCGCAAGAAGCAAAATCAGAAAGCACTCTTGATACAGCGCGCATGCCAATGGCTTGATAAGAAATTTTTTTTAGCTTAAAATGAATATTTTCGATAAATAAATCACTTTTAAGCAGAAATTTTTCCCGGCCCAGTTTTACCTGGGCACAATCATCGCCAATGCCGGTTAAAACATCACTGCCCTTGGGCGTATTGCGCTTTAGGAAATTAATCCATTCCATCTCGTTAAATTTGTAATTCATATGCTATTTTCAGAAGACAGACGACAGATAACAGAAGACAGAAAACAGGACAAACTACTTCCTGACATCTGACATCTGTCCTCTGTCATCTGTCTTCTGATGTCCATTAATTAACTTCTTTATATTCTGCCCATACGGTGGATAAACTATACCCTTATCACTCACAATCGCCGTAATCAAATTATTCGGCACTGTGTCAAAAGCCGGGTTAAAAACCTTAACATTTTTGTGCGAAATCTTTATTTTGCCAAGAATTTTCCTTACCTCATCGCCATCTCTCTCTTCTATGGGTATACTTTTAAGGTTTTTTAGCCGAAGATCAAAAGTGCTTGTTGGCGCAACCACATAGAAAGGCACTTTGTGGTGCTTTGCAATAACCGCTAAATTATAAGTACCTATTTTATTTGCTACATCTCCGTTTTCAACAATTCTATCCGCGCCGACGAATACTTTATCGATTTTTCCTTTCTGCATAAGATAAGCTGCCATATTATCCGTAATAAGCGTGTGTGGAACTCTTTTTTTCTCTAACTCCCAGGCAGTTAACCTTGAACCCTGTAAAAGCGGCCTGGTTTCATCAACGTAAACTTTTATGTCCTTATAAATTTTATGGCCCCTGAATATTACGCCTAGCGCTGTGCCCTCGCCGGAAGTTGCAAGGAAACCGGTGTTGCAATGCGTAAGTAAACAATCGCCTTTTTTGATTAGCCTTACCCCGTAGCAAGCCATGTTGCGGCAAAGAACGATATCTTCCCGGTGTATTTTTTTTGCTTCCTGAAAAATAGCTTTTTTTATAAGAAATATCGGTTTATTTTTATTCGTGCGGATAGCCCCTTCTATACGCGTCAGAGCCCAGGCTAAATTCACCGCTGTAGGCCTGCTTTTTTTAAGATATTTTATATCCTTGGCAACTCGCGCAAAAAAATTATTTTCTGAAAGTTTATTTGCGGTAACCGCGATACAATATGCCGCAAACACCCCTATCAATGGCGCACCTCTTACTTTTAAAGCCTTTATGGCCTGGTAGCCGTCTTCTAAATTGCGGCACTCGGACCAGGTTTCTTTTAACGGAAGCTTGGCCTGATCAAGATAAAATAATTTTTGTTTTTTAATTTTTATCGAATGCATTTGTGCAAAGCCTTAATTGTTTTTATAAGAAAACTTTCATGCAAATCAACTGCCCCAAATCTGCACATCTCCGAACAACACATACACATGATACATCGTTTATATTCTATAGAAGCTTTACCATTATCTATGGTAACGGCATGCTGGGGGCATACCTCCACGCATTTTGCGCAAGCCGTACACTTTGCTTTATTTATTACCGGCCTAAAGTTCAAAAACCCTTTAAGCATTGAAATGAGCGGCGAAGGCAGGCTGTTAAGGATAAAACTTTGAGGAAATTTAAAATCCTTAATTGTATTTCCTTGAAATTCGGAAATAATTTCCAAATCTTCCTTTAATAGGCCTTCTTTTTTCGCCTGCTTTACGAGCGGATTAAAATCATCTTTAAGGCCAAGTAATTTGCTTATCGCGTAATCACAGTAAAGAGCGTCATCAGCTATTACCAC
>JBAZGZ010000218.1:0-3015 GCA_041652615.1 Candidatus Omnitrophota bacterium
GCTTTCTCCGGTTTTGGAGAATATTATTTTAATGAAAAAACTTAATATCTGGGTTGAAATAACCACCTTGATTATACCGGGGCAGAACGACAGCAAAGAGGAGTTGACTAATATAGCAGAATTTATTGCGAAACTTGATAATAACATTCCCTGGCATATCTCAGCTTTTCATCCGGACTTTGAATTTAATGAATTACCGCCGACACCGCCGGAAACTCTTAATCTCGCATTTCGCATCGCGAAAGAAAAAGGCATTAAATATGTTTACTTAGGAAATCTTCATAGCGATAATAAAGAAAATACATATTGTCCCTCCTGCGAAAAAATTTTAATAAAACGAAATGGTTTTTTCATAGAAGACAACCTAATAAAAGAAAATAAATGTCCTTATTGTAAAGAAAAAATAGCCGGTATCGGTTTATAGTTATTAGATAAAATGAAGAAAAAAAGATTATTTAAAATTATAGTAAGCATATTTTTTTTATTGTTGATATCCGGAACAATTTTTTGGTTTACGGCAATATTCAGGATTCCATTGCAAAAGAAAACCAGAGTTGTTAATGGAAAAGAAATACTCGCGTGGGTGGCAGATACACAAAGCGCGAGAGAGCAGGGGTTGCAAAATATAATCTGGCTTCCAAAATCAACCGGTATGCTTTTTGTTTTTGACCAGCCAGGGCAATACTGTTTTTGGAACAAAAATACGCCTCGCTCGCTGAAGCTTATTTTTATGCGCGATGGAAAAGTAACGGAAGAAGCAAATTTGCAATCAATCTGGAAAGGAGAACAAACGGTTTGTCCTGTGCATGACATAGATAGCGTACTGGAGATGATTGAATAGGTTGAGTTGTTCGGTCGCGGTTACGCGGCTCGTCCCGGTTGCGTTATACGTCATACGTAAGACGATAGACGAAACGAGTTGCGCAACCGTAACCGCTTGACGCAACCAATTTTATTAGAATTTATTATTGGAGGAATAATGAAATGTAAGCCTAAAAGTTTTAAAGGTAAAATATTGAATGTTTCAATAAAAAAAGTGCGTCTTCCCAACGGGTATGTTGCGCATGTCGATGTAATAAAGCATCCGGGAGCCGTGCTTATTGTGCCATTTTTATCTAAAGACAAAGTAATAATACTTAAACAATTCCGGCCGGTTATTGATGCTTATATTTATGAACTTCCGGCCGGTACGCTTGAAAAGAATGAGAACCCGGCAGTTTGTGTCCGGAGGGAAATGATTGAAGAGACCGGGTATAAAGCAAAAAAGATTACCAAGCTGGGTTTCATCGTCCCGGTTCCCGGTTACTCTACGGAAAAGATTTTTATCTATAAGGCCGAAGAGTTATCTAAAACCAAGCAGCAGCATCAAAAAGACGAGGTTATTAATATATTAATAATGGATAAGAAAAAAATTCGGCAGCTTTTTAAGGCAGGAAAAATAATTGACGCAAAAACAATAAGTGCTTTTGCGATGTGCGGATGGTTATGAAGAATAGATGCGGATTACCGCGGATCTATACGCGGATAAACGCCAGCGGCTCGCTTGCGTAAATCCGCGTCAATATCCGCGGTCATCCGCTTCTACAGAAAGGAGGTCCTGTGAGCGAGAATAAGCATTTGAGTAAAATATTGATTTTAATCGCCCTTTCCACGTTATTTTTTATGGCTGGCAATGGCATTCTGGGCTTAACTAATGATAATGAAGTATTTTATGCTCAATCAGCCAAGGAAATGATCGAGCAGCATACCTGGCTTACCCCGTATTTATTCGGCCAACCTCAATTTGAAAAACCAATTTTCATCTACTGGCTTTTACGGATTGGTTTTGAAATTTTCGGCATATCAAATTTCAGCGCAAGATTTTTTCCGGCCATATTCGGAGTTATCGGCATTATCGCGGTGTATTGTTTAAGCGTTTTAGGCTTTAGCGATAAAAGAAAGGCGTTTCTTTCGGGTGTAGTGCTGGCTTCTATGGGGATGTATTTTGGTATGGCTAAAACAGTTTTTACCGACATGGTTTTTTCTGTATTCCTTTTCTTGGCCCTGCTATCGTTTTTCTGGGCGTATGTAAAAGAAAATAAAAAAGCATTGGGCTTTGTGCTTTTTGGAGTATTTTGCGCTCTCGCGGTTTTAACCAAAGGCCCGCTCGGGTTGATACTGCCTTCTGCGGCGATATTTCTGTTCCTGCTTTGCACTAAAAAGATAAAATTTTTATTTTGCAGACAGACACTTTTTGGGCTTTCAGTTTTTGCGCTCATCGCAATACCCTGGTATCTTTTGATGATGCAAAAACACGGCCAGGCTTTTCTAGATGAATTTTTCTCTAACGTTAACGCGAGAAGAATAACCGAAGCCCAACACTTAAGCAATGATACATGGTATTTTTATCCGATGACGCTAATAACTTCCATGTTTCCATGGAGTTTATTTGTTATAACTTCAATATGTTTATTACCGTATTATCTTAAGCGCAAAAAAAATACTCTGTATTTGTTTTTAACCTGCTGGGTAGTCGTTGTGTTCGGACTTTTTGAGGCAGCGCATTCAAAAGTGGCAAATTATATTTTTCCTGTTTTTCCGGCGATGGCGATTCTTATCGCTGGTTTTATCTATGATATGCAAGAAAGTAAGATTCTGAAAAAAGTTCTTCTTGCGCTTACTATAGGAACAGCGACTATCCTCGCTTTATTTCCTATAGGATTTTGCGTTAGCGCTTTTAGGTTTTCTAACTACATCTCCAATCGTGTGCCGATTTATTGCTTAGCCGCAGCGTTGATAATTCTCGTCAGTGTAGCTTTTAGGTTTATTATTAAAAATAAAATCGTAAAGGCAATTTATGTTTTTAGTTTTGCGGTTCCGGTAATGTTTATTGGCCTGCTCTTTTCCCACGGTGATTTTGAAGCCTATATTTCATCGGAAAAAATTTGTAATTATCTGATGCAGAATCACAAGATAGAAAATACGATTGTAAGTTCAAGGATTTTCTTAAGAGGGGTAAGGTATTATACCGATAGA
>JBAZGZ010000219.1:0-2972 GCA_041652615.1 Candidatus Omnitrophota bacterium
TCACCATAAAAAGGCGTTAAAGCTGCATTCAAAGCTTAGTCCCCAAGCTAAAGAGTTATTACGAACCCTAAAGCGTAAAGATAAATTAATCGCTATAGCCTCAAACAGGCCAAGCATTTATACTAATTTAATTTTAAAGTCACTTGGCATAAAAAAATATTTTGATTTTGTATTATGCGCGGATGATATAAAAAGCAATAAGCCAAACCCTAAAATATTAAAAATTATTCTTAAGAAATTTAAAATAAAAAAAAGCGAGGCGGTTTTTGTCGGCGATATGGACATAGATCTTGAAACCGCAAAACGTGCAAAAATTGACGTTGTCTTTATCAAGGGCGGTTCAAGCCGCTTACGGGCTGTGCGTAAGTATAAAAATAAAAAAGTAATTAACTCTTTAAAAGAAATCCCGGACTTGTATAATTAATATCGTTAGGTTGCTATAAATAAATTAACCCTGAACCTCGAACTCTGAACCCTGAACTCTGACTTTAGGAGGAAAAATGGATACAGACTATTCGCTTCAAAGTGACGGCAGTTTTATTATAAAAAACTATAATACCAAATACCCGTTTTCTAATTTTTTACCCGGGGTCGCCGGCGAGTGGGGCATTCCGATGTGGGTTTTTTATGTAAACCGCGCCCAAGGTATTGCCAGTTTTGGCATAAAAGATAAAGACCACTCCATCGCCGAATTTTTTCCGGCCAATAACGCTTATTCTTTTACGCCTCTTACGGGTGTTAGGACGTTTTTAAAAATTAACAATGAGGTCAATTATGAACCTTTCTGCGTTGTGTCTGAGTATAAACGCGAAGAGGAAATGGTTATTAAAAGCCATTCTTTTGAAATAAATAAAATAAATAAAGAACTCGGCCTCGAATTTAATATTAAATATTTTACGCTTCCTAATACTTCGGTTGGTGGGTTGGTAAGAATTATTTCGATAAAAAATATTTCAAATAAGGAAGTAAATCTCCAAGTGCTTGATGGCCTTTCAAAAATAGTTCCTTTCGGTTTAAGCAATGTTCTTCTTAAGGATTTAGCGCGCACGCTTGAAGCCTGGATGCGTGTCTCCATAAAAGACAACCTTTCGCTTTTCCGGTTAATCGTTGATCCAAAAGATTCGAGTCAGACAAAATTTGTTGAAGGTGCTAATTATAATTATGCGTTTTACGAAGATAACGCGAAAAAAGTCGCTCCTTATCTTATTGTTGATCCTGCCGCGGTATTTTCCTACGACACATCTTACTCTTCGCCGATAGCTTTTTTTAAAAAAGAATTCAGCGCCCCGCTTAGCCAGATAACCTGCGGTAAGACCCCTTGCGCTTTTAGCTATTTTAAATGGCGCCTTCTGCCGGGCGAGGCAAAAGATTTTTACAGTATCTTTGGCGCTTCTTTTAAGTCGGAGCTTGTTGAGAAGTTTTCTCAAAATATAAACAGCGCGTTTTTAAAAGCAAAGCAAAGCGAGAATGAAAAAATAATCGAAGATATAAAAAGCAATGCTTTATGTGTTTCGTCCCACAGGGAGCTTGATCATTATGTAAAGTATTCTTACCTTGATAATGTTTTAAGGGGTGGACTACCTTATAAGTTTAATAGTGTTTCGAAAGACAAGTATAATGTTTATTATATTTATTCTCGTAAGCATGGCGATCTAGAGAGAGACTATAATAAGTTCAAGCTCTTGCCGTCGTATTTTAGTGAAGGAGAGGCTAATTACAGGGATATTAATCAGAATCGCAGGGTAGACTTGTTTTTTAATCCGCATATCGGTAAGAACAATATTATATACTTCTTGAATCTTTTAAAAATTGACGGCTACAATCCTTTGATAGTAAAAGGTGAAAAACTTTTCTTTTCAAGAAAAGAAGCAATATCAATTCTTAAGCAATTTGGTATAGCGAACGAGGAAAGGGTTATTTCGTTGATGGTTTGTGGTTTTCATCTCGGTGATTTTTTTAAGCTTTTTAAGGAAAAAGGAATAAGTATTGAGAAAAGGCAACTTCTTGCAAGCGTTATCGTTGGAAAAGCATCCAGGGAAACCCTGGCTTCCCATGGAGAGGGTTACTGGATAGATCATTGGAGATACAACCTCGATCTCATAGAGAATTTTATAAGCATTTATCCCGATAAAATCAAAGATTTATTTTTGAGTAAAGATTACTGTTTTTGGGATGATGAATTTAGGGTTAAGGAGAGATATGCGCGGTTGCATTTAAAAGATAAAAAAGTGTACCAATGGCATTGCGTAGAAGAGGTGCCCTCTAAAAAAGATGAGATAAATAAAAGAGGAAGGTCCGCTAATTTCTTACGTGACAAGAAAGGAAATATTTACCGTACAAACCTTTTTGAGAAGATTTTAACGCTCATTTTAAATAAGGCGGCAAGCCTTGACCCTGAGGGTATCGGTGTTGAAATGGAGGCGGATAAGCCCGGCTGGTGTGACTCTTTAAATGGCCTTCCGGCCCTGTTTGGTTCATCACTTTGCGAAACTTTTGAGCTAAAACGCGCCTGCCTTCTAATAAAGGAGATTTTGGATGGCCTTAAGGCAAAAGAAATCGTTATGTCCAGCGAAGTATTTTCATTCTATGCTAAGATAGAAAAGCTCCTTAAGGGTTATTCGTCCGGGGATGATAAAAGAAGAGATTTTAACTGGTGGGATAAGAGTAATCTTGTAAAAGAAAATTTCAGAAAAGAGACCTTCAAATCTATTAACGGTAAAACAGCAAAGCTTAAGGCCGCGCGCGTCAAAGAGTTTATGAATAATCTTATCGCTAAGTTAGATGTCGGGATAAAGAAGGCAAAAGATGCAAACGGAATGTACTCTACTTATTTTACTTATGAACTGAAAAAGTATCGTTTGAAAAACAAACAGATAGAGCCTGTGCAGTTTGTAAAAAAAGCGCTTCCATATTTTCTTGAAGGGTCGGTGCACGCTCTTCGGACAGAAAAGGATCCGGCTATTTATAAATCG
>JBAZGZ010000220.1:0-2971 GCA_041652615.1 Candidatus Omnitrophota bacterium
TTATTGTTATCTCCGGATTGATAAGATCTGTTCTTAGACTTAAACTTCGCGAAGGAACATATAAATTATTTTCTTTTGAGGCGATTAAGTGGGCATTTACAAACACGCTTTACCTTCTTATAAATTTTACATTTATAGATTTTATATTGCTTACACCTTTCGCAAATTTGTTACAGCGCTTTTTAGGTGTAAAACTAGGGGCTAATGTGCAGATAAATTCAAAATTTGTCTTTGACGCGACACTTCTTGAGATTGGAGATAATACTGTTGTCGGCGGCGACGCGATTATTATCGGTCATGTAGTTGAAAGGGGATTGCTTAAATTAAAAAAGGTAAAGATCGGTAAAAACGTGACTATCGGGTCTCACGCGACAATCATGCCTGGTTGCGAAATCGGCGATAACGCTATAATCGGAGCTGGCGCGGTTTTGCTTAAAAATACCAAGGTAGAACCGCATTCGGTCTGGTACGGTATCCCTGCGGAAAATATCCGTCACAGGCATGAAGCTGGAGAAGATAAAAGGTGATTTATGAAAAAACATGTAAATTTAGAGAATGTCGGAATTCTGGATTTGCTTTATATTCTTACCAAGAAATACAACCAAAAATCCGCGCTCCAGATTAAAGAAGAAGGCGTCCTTCGTAAGATAACTTATGATGATTTACGGGAGAGATCAGTCGGTGTTTCCACCTTTCTTATTGAAAAACAAATTCAAAAGGGTGCCCATGTCGCGATCCTTACGGAAAACCGCCCGGAGTGGGCAATTACTTTTTTCGGAATAATGTCTGCCGCCTGCGTGACAGTGCCAATTGACGCAAAACTTTCCTTAAAAGAAATAACTTTTATACTTAATGATTCCAAGGCGGAAGTGTTATTCGTTTCCGGTGATTTTATCGACTTAATTTATCCGGTGCGCAATGAATTCAAAAATCTTAAAGTTATCGTGTGTTTTGAAAAAACAGCGTACAACGATATTTTTTATTTCAATGATTTAAAGTTTGATGCGGCAAAACAGCAAAACCGTCCCCAGGATGTTTTGCCACAAGACTCGGTTATTATTGTTTATACTTCAGGTACAACCGGAATTGCAAAAGGAGTAGAGCTAAGCTACAAAAACATCCTTTTTGAGGCGATGATGCTTTACGAGCTTATTCAATTTGATATGGACGACTCTTTTATCTCCCTTTTACCTTTAAACCATATGCTTGAAATAACCGGCGGCCTCATCGCTCCGCTTTATGCCGGTGCAACAGTAACTTATTGCGATACTTTAAAGCCGAATTACATCATTTCTTTAATGCATGAGGTAAAAGCTACAGGTATGATTTGTGTGCCGCTTATTTTGAAAATGTTTTATTCCGGGATTATCAAGGAAGTGGAGAAGCAGTCAAGATATAAACAAAAGCTATTCTATTCCCTTTTTAATATTTCGCATTTCTTTATTAAATTTAACATAAATATCGGGCGCATTCTCTTTGCGGGAATATATAAAAAATTCGGTAAAAATTTTAAGTCTTTTGTTTCAGGCGGCGCGCCATTGGATGTACAACTCGAAAGGAATTTTAATGCATTGGGATTCATAATTCTGCAAGGCTATGGCCTTACGGAAACTGCTCCAGTAGCCTGTGTTAATACTCGTAAAGTCAGGCGCTATGGTTCGGTTGGCAAACCCTTAAAAGGGGTTAAAATAGATATACTTAAAGCTGATCCTACAGCAAAAGACGGAGAGATAATCATTTTTGGGCCAAACATTATGAAGGGGTATTACAATAATTTGGAAAAAACTCGCGAAGTTATCAAGGATGGTTGGTTTTATACAGGAGATATTGGCTATTTTGATAGAGCGGGATTTTTATATATTTCAGGCAGGATAAAAAATTTAATTGTTCTTGGCGGAGGCAAAAAAATATTTCCTGAAGAAATAGAACAAGTGATGAGTGAAAGCCCATACATAAAAGAGATTTGCGTTTTAGGTAAATACGCCAAGGAAGGCTTAAAAGCCGGCACAGAAGAAGTTTTCGCGGTTATCGTGCCGAATACGGATAAATTTGATGCCGAAGAAAGAAAGGATAAGGTAGTGATAAAAGAAAAAGTGCGCCTTGAGTTGAACAGATTAAGCGAAAACCTTGCGGAATATAAGCGCGTTTCGGATTTTGTATTATCTTTTGATGAGCTCCCGAAAACTTCAACCAGAAAAATTAAAAGGAAAGCGGTCGTTGATCTATTCGGCCGCTAAAATAAAGGGAAGTGTATAAAAAAATATATGGTAATTATTCTTTGAACATGCCTAACTTATTGTTTTATTTAAAAGTTTTTTATCTACTTGTCTTAAAAAAAATAGTTCCTGCTTCGGAAATTAACAGCGATTACAACCATCTTGCTCCGACATACGATAATTATTTTACATCGCTTGTTGCACCGCACTCAGAGGAGTTAGTCAAGCGTTTGGAGATAATGGATGGTTCGTCGGTGCTGGATCTTGCGTGCGGCACCGGAACGCTTACTTGTGAAATTGAAAAATACAGTGGAGCGAGCGTAAATATAACGGCCGTTGACGCGTCTTATAATATGATTAAGGTCGCCAAAGGTAAAGTGTGTACCAATGTTAATTTTTTGTGCGCTGATATGCTTAAAACTTTACCGATGATACCGGATAATACTTTCGATTTCGTAACCTGCGGTTGGGCGATTGGCTATTCGTATCCGCCCCGGTTACTTAAAAGCATAAAAAGAATATTAAAAAATCAGGCGAAGGTGGGGATTATTGAAAACCGGCAGGATACGCTCATGCCTCTAAGGGAAACTGGCATTAAAGTTATGAAGCGTTATGGCCGCGATATACGTTATCTTATGGATTTACCGTTACGTTTACCGAAAAACAAAGCCCACCTGGAGAAGCTTTTTATCCGGGCCGGGCTTAAAGTAGTTGATATTTGGGATGGCGAGGTTATGTTTAATTTTAAAGATGGA
>JBAZGZ010000221.1:0-2968 GCA_041652615.1 Candidatus Omnitrophota bacterium
GTGGAAGGATTTGAAGGGCGCAATTTAAAACTCATTGATCGGGGGCTTTTTAGAACAACTCTGCCTTCTATTGATGGAAATGTGGTTAAGCCGAAAATGTTTTATAGGTTTTCTCTTACTGATAATAATGGTCAACAAGTTGAGGCTAAATTAGTGAATGATCATTTGATAGATTTGGTGAATATTTTTGAAATTAAGGGGCAACGAATTCATGTTAGAGAACCTTTGACATGGTATCAATATGCATGGAGCGCTTGGCCGTTACTATTGCTCTTGATTGGAGGAGCTATCGGCGGAGCCCTGGGAGGTGCCGTAACCGTAATTAATGTGCAGTTATTCAGGATAAGGGCGCATAGCTTCTGGAGATATTTAGTCACTCTTTTGATTTCATTGTTGGCGGTGGTCTTGTGGTTTACCATCCGAATAGCGATCTATCATCGATTGGGGTTGAGATAAGAGCCATCAGCCAGTTGCGAAACTCGTCCAGATTTTTTATTTAAGCCATGATGGATGAATCTTGGATAAAAGAATTTCAAATGTGGGCTTCGACCACGCCCTTAACTTTTTTCAAAAACTCATGTTATGACTATGTTAGATGGCAAAATAAGGCCACCCAATTTTATATCGCAGCAAGACTTTTATATTTTCAAGACTTGATTAGTCCCTCTGTATTCTGTGCTTTTCAGGCAGTAGAAAACCTAATGAAAGCCACTATTTTGTTTTATAAAGGGATTCCTTTTGCAGAGGGATTCGGTCATGCCTTGAAAAAGATGGAGAGGGAAATTAATAGTCAAATAATTAAGAGGATTTCAAAAAAGGGAAGGCTTAAAAAGCTGGCCATCCCGGCATATTTTGTTCACGAAAATAGGTTTCAGGCGCTATCCAGGTATCCGAGGGTAGGGAAAGGGATAGGCGTGGGTGGTTTTGTTATTGAGGATTTAGATCAGTTGATGTTTGATTTGCTTAAAGTAGTCCCTTTCCAATTTAACACATTGTTGCTTAATGAGATCCGCAAGGCTTCACATTCAAAATATAAAGAAATCCTTGAGAAAGACAATAAGTGTCTGAGTGAACTTAAGGCATATTTAGCGTCCGGGATACAAGAAAAGAGCGCAGATGAGACTATATACAAGCTACATTCGGGATAGTAGCATCTTGGAAGAACAGCCAGTTGCGAAGCTCGTCCAATAGGGGCAGCCATTAAAAAGAGACCTCTCGAAAAAGGGAGGTCTCTTTTTAATAAGAAGCCTTTTTTATCTTGACAATACAACTATTTAGTTGTATACTTCTTTTGAAAAGAAGGAAATGAACATGGCCGTTACGACATATTATTTTTGCGTGGAATCAGGTAAGTCTCCGGTCAGGGATTTTATCGATTCGTTGGATGGCTCAACACAAAGAAAGTTCTTTTTCGCCAAAAGGTTACTTGAGGAGTTTGGGCATAGATTGCCGCAACCCCATGCCAAGTATGTGGGCGACGATATATTTGAGCTGAGATTTACAGGCAAAGAAGGCGGGATACGGATCTTATATTTCTTTTTTCATCGGGATAAGGTCATTTTTACGAACGGCTTCATTAAGAAGACAGATAAATTGCCTTCAAGAGAAAAAGAAACGGCCGTTGAACGCAGAAAAACATTTTTACAGGGTCAAGGATAAAAAGGAAGGTGTAAAATGAGAATTGAAAGAGCTGAAGAGCATTTAAAAGAAAAACTTAAAGATCCTTATTTTAAGGAATTATATGAATTGGAAGAACAAAAACTCGAGATCGTTAAGCGGATTATTGAGTATCGTATTAAACACAGTTTAAATCAGGGAGATCTCGCGAAAAGAGCAGGCGTAACACAGCAGCATATATCAAAGATAGAGAATGGGGAGTTTTCAAGCATGGCAACACTTGAAAAGATACTTCTTTATATCGGGTATACTGTGAAACTCCAAGCCATTCCCTTGAGCCATGCAATCAAAGGGCGTATTGAGCGATCTATTCATTCAAGGCGCAAGCTTCAATTGGCGTAGTTTTTGTTAAAAGCCAGTTGCGAAGCTCGTCCCCGCCACAAACATCGGCGGGCAGGCAATAGGGGCAGTGGTTTGACGAAAGGCCCACGCCATATGGCGCGGGCCTTTGCTCACCACTTAAAGCGGCGCACCCATTCGATATTCTTCACGAGTCCTTCGCCGAATGCCCCTCAAACCTGTCAGGACAAAAAATCAATCCTCTGCAATGTTAAATAGTTGACAGCATCCAGGAGGATGTTATACTCAATGTAAGGTTAACCTTACACATGTTAGGTTTAAGCCATGGTTAAAGCATTCCATATTGAAGAGATCGTCGGTTCCCCCTCAAAGCTAGCGATCCTGCGAATTTTTGCCTCTCACAAGGGACTTCGGGCAACAGGCCGCGAAATAGCCAAGCTTGCGGGTTATTCTGCGCCTTCGACGCACGAGTCGTTAAAAGGTCTGTATGACCGCAATCTTCTGAAATTTGAGGTGATCGGCAAGCAGCATATTTATGCTTTGAATGAAGATGACCGCATTGTTCAGAAGATCATCCGTCCTATGTTCGTCGCCGAAGGAAATGTTAAGAATGAAGTCCGGGATTTCCTGTTAAATGAATTCAAGAGAACCAAGATTAAGACAAAAATAGCGTCCTTGATTCTTTACGGAAGCATGCAAACCAAGACAGCTAAAAAAGACAGTGATGTCGATGTCGCTGTGGTGGTGTCCCGAGCCGCGGATATCGGGCCTGTGGAAGAGGCGTTTCTTTCTCAAATAACCCAACGGTTTAAGGCGTATTTTGGGGTGCACGTCGATCCCTACATAAAGTCAGCGGCTGAATTTAAAGAGCGGCTCAAAAAGAATAAGCCGCCGGTTTCAACCTTGATGAAATCTTATTCCGTCTTGTATGGGAAGGAGCCATTGGAGGTTTAGGTATGCCCGCGCGCGAAATGAAAGTAAGGGGAGAGAG
>JBAZGZ010000222.1:0-2959 GCA_041652615.1 Candidatus Omnitrophota bacterium
AGTCAAGCGCGCTTAGTATTTTTTTAAAGTCAGACTCTTGCGCGGCCAATGCTATTATCGCCGAATTTCTCTTTAATTTTATCTACAGCCTTATGGATATTTTCTTTTTTCTTGTCCCTGCCTTCGTCAAAAAGGCTATCCTTAATGCCGCTATCGATTAGATTTGAAGTTTTAATGCCAATTAACCTTATCTTTGTTTTACGGTTTAAATCCTTGGAAGCAATAAAATCGGAATATATCCTGTTCGATGTTTTATAAATCTCATCAACAAAGTTTGTACTTTTTGAAAGTGTGATTGCCCTTGTGTAAGTATGAAACCCCGTAAGCCTTATTTTTAACGTGATAGTTCTTGCTTTAAGTTTATTCTGACGAAGCCTTCCGGAAACACTCTCCGAAAGATTAAGCAGTTCACGCTTGATCAATTTTTCATCCAAAGTATCTTCTTCAAATGTAGTTTCATTGCTTATTGATTTTATCTCTTCACTTTGTTTAACCTCGCTTTCATCTATACCCCTTGCCAAATACCAGAAATATTCTCCGTTTTTACCAAAGATAGAAACCAGCTCTTGTTTATCGCGTTTTGCTAAATCACCGATAGTCTTAATGCCTGTTCTGTTTAAGGCCAATTTTGATTTTTCTCCTAGGCCTGAAATTTTTTCTACGGGAAGCGGCCATAAAAAATTTAACAGATTTTCTTGTTTTACTTCAAAAATTCCATCCGGCTTATTTATATCGGAAGCAATTTTTGCGGCCATTTTTGTAGGCGCAAGGCCGATTGACGCGGTCAGTTTTGTTTCTTTTTTTATTTTTTCTTTTATAAGTTTACAGGTATCCAGGGCAGAGCCAAAGAGATGGAGACTTGCGGTTATATCGAGAAAAGCTTCATCAATACTTATCTGTTCGACGTTAGGCGTAAATGTATTAATGATATTGTAAATTTGTTTTGAAGCATAAACATACTTATGCATATTTACCGGTAAATATGCCGCGCTTGGACATCGATTGTAGGCTATTGAAATAGGCATTGCGGAACAAATGCCAAATTTACGGGCTTCGTATGAAGCAGTAGAAACTACTCCGCGTCCAAAGCCATGTTTCGGGTCAGCACCGATTACAACCGGCTTGCCTTTTAAAGAAGGGTTATCTCTTTGCTCGATAGCCGCGAAAAAAGCATCCATATCAACATGGACAATATAGCGCTCCTTTTGCGGAATAGGCATCATTTTAGTGTCAAAATGTCAGGTGTCAAAGTGTCAAGGTAACCTTTTAAATTACTTTTTTATCTCGGTAAACTCCGCGTCAATAACTTCTTCGGAACGAAAGTCTTTGGCCTGGTAAGTTTTTTGCTGTTTAACTCCACCCTGAAATCTTTGTTTGAGGCTCCTTGATAAGACATAGCGTAAAATCCCGAATAAAATCCTGAAAAAAACCGTGATTAAAAAATAAATCAGTAGAATCGTAAATAGGGTTGATATGATGCTTTGCATATTATTTTACCCTGACTTTTACCACCACCTTTTTGAGCGGGGTATTACCTGCCAAAGGCGCGTGGGCATCATTCGGAAAGAAAATCGCGAAACTATTACCATCCAGCTTAAACCATGAATCAATTTTATCGCCGAATAAACTATAATCCTTTTTAGAATCGTAGGCTTTTTTGCGTCTTTTACATTCCGAGCAAGGCTTATAACCGATTAAATCCTCGCCAGTAATACACATTTGGATATCTATATATTTTTTATGTGCCTCAAGAATAACTTTTTCTTTTCCTTTGCCATTTCCTTCCGACACCGAAGCGTAAATTTCGCTTTTCTTGATATCGTAACGGCCGGCAGGATATTTTTTAAGATTTTTTTGCTTTAAAAATTTAAAAGCTAAGCTGAAATTTTTGTTCAGCTTATTGTAAAGATGAGAGTCTTCCAGTGTATCGATTATCATTATGATATGCCGTTAAGAATAGCCTTGATTATGTTTGCTTTATTGAAAGTAAAGAAATGCAGCCTTTTGTGGCCGTGCTTAATTAAATCGCGGCATTGATTGATTGTAATGTCTATTCCGGCTTTTTCCATATCTTCGGGTTTATTACGAAAGCGCGCCATTTCATCTTCTATTTTTTTGGGGACAGTCGTTCTTGCGACAGAACAGAATTTTTTAAGCTTGTCTATGTCGGTCAAAGGAAAAATTCCCGGTAAAACAGGGACATTAATCCCTTTTTTTTCCGCTCTCTCAAGAAAGTCATAAAAATAAGTGTTATCGAAAAACATCTGGGTCACGGCAAAATGCGCGCCCATATCTATCTTTTGTTTCGTGTATTCGATATCCTCTTGGAGCGACTTTGTTTCAATGTGGCCTTCAGGATAGACAGCAACACCAATACAAAAATGATCCTCACTCGTTATGAATTTAACCAGGTCTTTAGCATAAGAAAACGACTGGCTCTTAGAATCAAGAGCTGATGTGCCAAGAGGCGGATCACCCCGTAAAGCCATTATATTTTTTATACCGTTTTTCTTATATTCGCTAAGCAATTCTTTTATTGTATCTACATTCGCACCGACACAGGTTAAATGCGGCATAACCGTAAATTCTTTTTCCTCCATCAGCATATAGGTAGCCTCTTTTGTTCTGCCTTGAGATGAACCAATCGCCCCATAAGTCATTGATGTATATAAAGGCTTATACTCTTTAAGCGCTTTTACGGTAGCGATAAGAGAATTCATCCCTGCCTCGGTCTTGGGAGGAAAAAATTCAAAAGATACGCCTTTATCGTGGGTTTTTAGAATATCGATTATTCGCATGTGATTATTTATTATATCAGATTAAAATTAAAATTGAATGTTTTCCCTGTAGGGAACGGTCGCGACTGTTCCCTACAGATAAATTCGTATTAATGTCTGGTTTAATGCGGGGTTTAAGAATTGGGCGGAAAATTTATATTAATTACTTTCTTTTCTGTAAT
>JBAZGZ010000223.1:0-2958 GCA_041652615.1 Candidatus Omnitrophota bacterium
GTGCCTTCGGTTTTGTTCGGATGAGTCTTGGCATAAACTTCAGCTGTAGCTGCCCAGATACTTACAGTTAAATGATCAACTCCGAGATCGACAAGCTTATTTATCTTATCTTTATCAAGCAGGGTAAAATTAGTATTAACATAACAAACAAAACCCTTTTTCTTGGCATAAGCTAAAATATCCATAATCCGGGGGTGACAAAAAGGCTCTCCTCCTCCGGAAAAATATATCTCTTGGGTCCCCATCTCAGAAAGATTATCCATAAGTTCCTTGGCCAACTCAAAAGGAAGCGAATGTTTTTGCTGATCTGAATGTTTTTTTTCCTCAAGCAGGGGAGAATTACACCAACAAGCCAGGCAATTATTATTGCAATAGTCTGTTAAGTCTATCTGCACATGAAAAGGCCCTTTAAATGCTTTTCTCCCGTCAAAAATACCCAAGATATCTAAATAATCACTCAGTGGTTTCTGCAAATACAAGTGCTTAAACGCCTTCCAAAAAAATTCCCTTGCTCTTAAACTCTTAATTTTACTAAAAAAATTACCCAGTGGCTTCTGGTTTAGGTGCATTCCCAAAGAAAATAAATTGCTAGTTAATTCTGAATTAAGCTGATCGCTCTTGATAAATACAAAACTGTGTAGATGCGGAATAAGCCCGTCAACATAAATTTTGAATATATGCCTGCCTTCTGAGGCCTTCACGGTCAATAAATACATCCAGCTTAAAAATTCGCTATTCCAACCTCCGGTGGAAGAAAAGGTAGCTTTTTTAGCTACCAAAATATTATCGAGATATAAATCAACCGCGCGCGCCTGATCGTTGGCGTAATAAACCCAGATTTCATAATCACCTGGCTCAAAGATAAAAACTTTGTATTCAGCCAAACCAAAGCCTTTACCTCCGTCGATAACGATACCTTTACCGAATTGATGTTCGGCAGCATTAAGGTTACCGCGAAAAAAAGAACCAGCCGGCACTTTAATAATTTCTCTTGTTTTCAAAAGACTTTTTGTTTTTTTAACTTTAGTTTTCTTTATTGCATAATTGTTATTTTTTAATACTGCAGCCAACATCACATTGCTACTAATATGATCGCAGGACTTAGCACAGTTTATTTTTTTAAAGTATCTGCGTCCCTTAGAAACATTTTTTGCTTTAAACCTAAATTTTTGGTAAGCACGGGAATTCCAAATAGATGCGAAACTATTTTCCGAAAATAAACTTTTTTTAGAGAGACTGCCCAGGATTCTACCTGCTCCTTTACAGCAAGGAATTATCTCCCCTGTAGAAAGTATCCTGGAATACCACCAGCCAGTATAACAGGGATAATTATTAATTACGCCTTTTTCATATTTTTGCTCACCCACTCCGGGAGAAGTTAACCTGTGCATAAATGACCCGTAACCCATGATTTTAAGATAACGCACTGAGAATTTATGCTGGCTATTGACCTCACAAGATAAACCAAAAAATTTACAAGATTTACAATTTTCTTTTGAAAAACTAAAAATCATCAAATTATTCGTTTCTTCGACCAACGGGCTGTCTTCCCGGCATTCCGTGCTGAACCCAGCTTTACAGGTTAAACTACGCAAGGGTAATTTTGTATTATCTGGCTTTATTTTTATGGATTCACTAAGCGAAAACCCTGGGGGCATCCTATAGAACCTGCCCGGGAATTCTTTTAATTCTTTTTCTTTTATGTTTCCAAATAAACTCAAATCTTTAAAAAACAGGTCCTCCCTTTTGCTTAAAGCTAAAATCTGGTCTTTCACCTCATTTATTTGGCTATCGGATAAGGCCAGAAATGAAGTCTGGCCTTTGATGGTATCAATCAATTGAAATTCAATATCCTGAGCTCCTACATCAAGAGCAAAATCGATCATTTTACTAATATCACGGTAGTTAAGATTGCAGATTACGTTATATATTTTTACTTTCGGCAGAAAAACATTCTTTTCTAATTTTAATTTATTCACTAAACAGAGGTTATTTTTTATAGCGTAAAAGTCTTGGCTGTTTTTACCGGGATGTGTTTTTATATACGCCCGGTCAGTTCCTGCCCAGATACTAACAGTAAGCATATCAACGCCAAGATCTACTAAAAGATGGGCTGTCTCCGGAGTCAACAGAAGCGCATTGGTAACGATATTTAACTTGAGGTCCTTACCTTTTATCAGTGAGATTACTTGTGTAGCTTGCGGGTGCAAAAGAGGTTCGCCGGAACCAGCCAGAAATATTTCCTTTGTGCCCATCCCTGCTAATTCATCAATAATTTTCTTAGTAAATTCGAATGAAAGTTCTTTATTCTTATCGCGGGGAGGCTTCTTGATATAGGGAGAATGCACCCAACAACCTATACAATTATTATTGCATTTACCGGTAATATCAACCTGGGCAATTTGCGGTCCGCAAAAAGCAGCCTTTCCGTCAAGAATACCTCTAAGAAGTAAGGGTTCAGTATTTTGCATTAAAATATTTTATTTTTCTAATCAATAGAAATTTTAAATAAGCAAAAACTTTTCTTAAGGCGAAATTGATTCCGTTTGACTTGATTAAATTTTTAAACTTATTTAAATCCCCGCGCAACCCTCGTTTCTGCCTTTGATAATCGCCCCAAAGAAGGTAGGCGTGTTTACGGGCCTCTAATAATTCTTCTGACTTAATGTTTTCGCTTTCAAAAACACATTGGGAATTACCATCGTATCTTGCCCAATCATAGGTCAGGATTTTCCCGCAACTATCAAGCTGTTGAAATAAGCTGGTTCCCGGGAAAGGGGTAAGAATGGAGAACTGCACGGAATCCGGATCCAGCTTAAGCCCGCGCTCAATTGTTTTCTTAATGGTCTTTTTCGTTTCACCGGTAAAGCCAAAAGTAAAAGTAAGGTGCACCTTTATCCCCAAATCTTTTGTAAACTTAATCATTCTTTCGGCCTTATTTATGTCAAGCCCTTTCTG
>JBAZGZ010000224.1:0-2925 GCA_041652615.1 Candidatus Omnitrophota bacterium
CGTACGTTGATAGCGCGGGGGCCCTTAGGGGAATCTTCAATATCAAACTCTACCTTCTGTGTTTCTTTCAATGTATCAAATTGCGCATCAACAATGCCGCTCTGATGAAAAAACAGTTCTCTTCCATCGGTATCACTAATAAAACCAAAACCTCTTTCCCGAACTACTTTTTTGATTGTTCCGGTATGCATTAAATCCTCCTTGTTTATTTTAAATAGATAAACCCGGCTTTTAGGCCGGGCTCACCTATTTTTAACTACACCTTTGTAACATTTACAGCCTGATCCCCTTTAGGGCCTTTTTCAATCTCAAACTCAACTTCTTGGCCTTCAGCTAAGGACTTAAAACCTTCACCCTGTATAGACTTATGATGCACAAAGACATCATTACCTGATTCAGGAGTAATAAACCCATATCCTTTTTGATCACTAAACCACTTTACTTTTCCTCTTGCCATTATTCACTACCTCCTCTCTTCAAAGAATTATAGTAAATAATGGACAACAAAACAAAAAAACCGCAAAGGTTAGTTAACTCCCCCCTACGGCTTTTAAGTTTTTCTAATCTTTAATTTACTACGTTATTAACTATACCACTTTATTGCCTTTTGTCAACTATAATCTTTGCCGGCTTTCCCCTACCCTTAAATCCGGTTTTCTCCCTGCGGGCGCTTGTCCCTCTTTCCCAGGGCTTAGAACTACTCGTGGGCTTTTTCCAAGGCTTAGCTTCTCTGCTAACCCTCTTCCATGGCTTAACTTCTGAACTACTTTCCGTTTTTTCCCAGGGCTTAGAAATACCAATAGGCTTCTCCCAAGGCTTACGTTCGCCTTTACCTCTTTGCCAAGGCTTAGAACTACCCATAGCCTTTTTCCAGGGTTTGGCTTCTGTACTAGCCCTTTTCCACGGCCTGGTTTCTGCTGCGCTACCTTCAGGTTTTTCCCAAGGTTTACGTGCGCTTGCCCTCTTCTGCCAAGGTTTTGATTGATCCGGCCCTTTGCGCCAACGCATAGGATTTTCTTGTCTCTCCTGCCATGGCTTGGTCCCCTTCTCCATCTCAATTACACCGGTCCGCATCACATAACTACGCGTGCGCCTGCCGCCTTTATACGTTCCCGGCCGAGAGATAAACGGCCTAGCTAGAACTTCCTTCTCCTGCCTACCTTCACGCGGATGCTGATTAGCTTGCAAACTCATCTTAGTTTTAGCCTTGAGAAAGATTCTTTTCTTTAGTTCACTTTCGCGTTGAGCCTCTGTCTTAGGCCGGGCTGGATTAACAATAAGCTGACGACCCATAAATTCTTTGTCGTTTAAGGCAGTTATCGCAGCAAGCGCCTGAGCCCCGTCAGGCATCTCCACAAAACCAAATCCCCTGGATTTAGGCGCCTTTTTTTCCTTTTCCATAACAATGACCGCAGAGGTAACTTCTCCTGTTGTCTCAAATAATTTCTTTAAATCCTCTTCAGTAGCCTCAAATGACAAATTACCCACAAAAATGTTCATAATAATCTCCTAATTGTTAAACTAGCTACACAGACCTAAGAATAGAGGATATTATAACAAATATTTATCCATAAACAAACAAATGTTGCGTCCTTAAGCAGAATTTTACTAACATCAGCATAACCGGCACTTCAATCAAGACACCGACAACTGTTGCCAGCGCCGCTCCCGATGAAATCCCAAAAAGCATAGTCGCTGTGGCAATCGCAACTTCAAAATGATTACTTGCCCCAACCATTGCCGATGGAGCCGCATCCTCGTAGCTTAACTTTAATTTCCTAGCCATCCAGTATGTAATTGCAAAAATTAAACAGGTTTGGATAAAAAGCGGGATTGCAATCCATAAAATCGTTAACGGCTGCGAAAGTATGATTCCTCCTTTGAACGAAAACAGGAGCACAAGGGTAAATAGGAGCGCAATGATTGAAACGGATGACAATATATGAAGAAATTTTTCATTAAACCATTCCAGGCCTTTAAATGATACAATCCACTTCCGCGAAAAATACCCTGCCACAAGAGGTAAAGCCACGTAGATAACAATTGATAATAATAACGCCTGCCAGGGAACCGGCATTCTTCCCACGCCCAAAAGAAATCCCCCTAAAACTCCGTAAAGCAAAAGCATAGTCAGAGAATTGATGGCGACCATAACTAACGTATGCCCGTCATTACCCTTAGCCAAAAACCCCCAAACCAAGACCATAGCTGTGCAGGGAGCAATACCAAGCAAGATACAGCCGGCAAAATAACTACGCCAGAGCGGAACTTGAAGCATTTTTAAGCCTTGATGCATAACCACTGTTCCCGAGCCGTGTATAGACCCCAGTAGCCATTCAGCTCCCGGAGGAAGTTTAACAAAATCTACCGCCTCTGCCCCAATTAATCCTCTAAACACAATCCCTAGAAAAAAATAAGCTATAGCATACATAGTAAAAGGCTTGACTGCCCAATTCACAAAAAGTGTCAACCATACCGGCTTAGGCGATTTTCCGGCTTTTATAACTTCGGCAAAATTAATCTTTACCATTATAGGATACATCATAAAGAATAGACAGATAGCAATTGGGATGGAAACAACCGGGGCGCCATTGATATAAATCGAAAAACCATCAAGAGATTTTGCCGCACCCGGAGCAACCTTACCGATTAACATACCTAACCCAATACATACAAAAACCCACAGCGTAAGGTATTTCTCGAAGAAACTCAAGTTTCTTTTTTTGACGATGACTTTTTCCATATTAATTCTCTCGTTATATTAAAACATTTTTAACCAATATATCCCAATATAATACAGCCCAACTACAATAAAAATTATACCAGTTACTTTTCTCATATAATACTCTAGCTTCGTCAGCCGATTAAACCAAAGACTTAATGACTTCACGCTTAAAGCAATTCCCACAGCAAATAGCAACACTG
>JBAZGZ010000225.1:0-2920 GCA_041652615.1 Candidatus Omnitrophota bacterium
GAATAAAAGTCCTGAAGTTATTCGTCCGGACCATAAAGCAATAATGGAATTTGTAGAACCGCATTCTTCTGTGCTTGACCTTGGCTGCGGCGACGGGGATCTGCTTAACTTTTTAGTTAAAGAAAAAAATGTGCGCGGCCAGGGCATAGAAATAGATGAACAGGCGATTTATAAATGTATCGCCAAAGGTTTAAATGTTTTGCACGGAGACATAGACAGCGGGCTTTCGGAATACAGGGATAAAGCATTTGATTATGTGATTCTCAACCAGAGTCTTCAACAGTTAAAGCATGTGGAACCTGTGCTTTTTGACGCTTTACGTGTAGGGAAAAAAGTAATTATAGGTTTCCCCAATTTCGCTTATTTTAGAGCGCGTTTCCGGCTTATCTTAAGAGGAAGAGCTCCGATAACAAAATCGCTCCCCTTTACCTGGTATGAGACTCCAAACCTGCATTTTTTAAGTATTTATGATTTTATTGATTATTGCAGAGCTAAAAATATTACGATTGAGTGCAGCGTGTATTTGACAGCAAATAGCCGTATATGTATATTGCCTAATCTTTTCGCCAACATCGCGATATTTGTTATTTCTAAATGAAGCTAGCGAAAAATAAAGCGTAAACTATTTTTGAATCGATTGACACAACTGCTATTTAGGATATAAGACAAATTTAAATAGGGGAGGTCGTTGCGCGGCCTGAGAGTCCCTTTAGGAAAAGTAGAAAGTAGAGAGTAGAAAGTAGAGAGAGAAGAAATTGTTTTTTTTATTCTCTCTACTCTCTACCCTCTTCTCTCTACTCTTCCACAATGGGTTACCCTTGGAACCTGATCTGGATAATGCCAGCGTAGGGAGTAGGAGTAATTATTTTAACCCTTGTGTTGCTGGCACAAGGGTTTTTTAATGAACACATCATTTTTTCCAAGCCGAAGGCGCCGGAAAAATGATAGTGTGAATTAACCCCGTCGAACGTTGCAAAATTATCGTAGAGAATTTTGCAACCTCTTCTGTGAGGCGGGGTAATGCTAATCTATAAAAAGTATTTTAGCATATGGAGGTTTATATGGTATTGGATGAGATAAAAATTTCCCGGGCGATCATTGAGTCTTATAAAGATAAGCTAATTAAAGCGTTGGACGTTGATGTGGCAATTGTAGGTGCAGGCCCGGCAGGTATGGTTTGCGGATATTATTTAGCCAAAGCAGGGAAAAAAGTTGTTCTTTTTGAAAGAAAACTTTCCGTTGGCGGAGGAATGTGGGGCGGTGGAATAATGTTTAATGAAATTGTTGTCCAAGACAAGGCAAAAAGAATTTTAGATGAGTTCGGTATTAAAAACAGGCGCTACGAAAAAGGGTATTATCTGGCCGATTCTATTGAATCGGTTTCGGTTATCTGCGCCAAAGCTGTGCAGGCAGGTTTAAAAATATTTAATCTCATGAGCGTTGAAGACGTAATGGTGCGCAATAAAAAAGTAACCGGTCTCGTGTTAAATTGGACCGCTGTTGAGATGGCTAATTTACATGTCGATCCGATTACAATGCGGGCTAAAATTGTAGTGGATGCCACAGGGCATCCGGCAGAAGTTGCGAGGATTATTGAGAAAAAATCCGGCATAAGACTTAGAACAAAAACCGGAAAAACTCTTGGAGAGCAATCTATGTGGGCAGACGTAGGAGAGAACACTATAGTGAAAAATTCCAAGGAAATTTGTTCGGGCGTATACGCCTGCGGTATGTGTGCAAACGCGGTATTCGGCGGGCCGCGTATGGGCCCGGTATTTGGCGGGATGCTTTTGGCTGGTGAAAAAGTTGCAAAGGACTTGATTAAGAAACTGTAAAGTTATACTATAAGATACACTTACTTTACAGGGGGGTGAGACTATGGGTAAAATAAAAATTGACGCACATGGTTTGTTTCAGAAAATCAGAGCCCAAAAGCCGGTTGTGCACCATTTAACTAATTGGGTTACTATCTATGATTGTGCGAACATTGTAAAAGCTTTGGGAGCATCTCCGGTTATGGCGCATGCGAAAGAAGAGGTTGAGGAAATGGTAAATATTGCCTCAAGCCTTGTTTTAAACATCGGAACATTGACCCTTGAGTTTGTAGAGGCAATGAAAATTGCCGCAAAGAGCGCGAACAAAAAAGGAATTCCTGTTGTTTTGGATGTATGCGGAGTCGGGGCAACAAAGTTGCGCGACGAAAAATCATTTGAATTACTAAATGAGGTAAAAATAGATATTATTAAGGGAAATGTTTCCGAGATTGCAAGAATTTCCGGAGAAAACATTAGGACAAAAGGCGTGGATTCTGTTGAAGTTGACGCGGATATGCTTAAGGTTTCCAGATGGATCGCAGACAGGTTTAAGGCCGTTGTCGTTGTAACCGGCGGTCACGACATTGTAACCGGCAAAGACAAAAGCTACATTGTAAAAAATGGCCATCCTATGATGACGCATGTTGTAGGCACTGGATGCATGGCAGCCTCAGTCATAGGAGCATTTGCGGCAGTAGAAAAGGATTTGGTTTATGCTGTTGTGTCCGCGCTTGTATGTTTTGAAATTGCCGCGGAACTCGCCGCTCATAAATCAAAAGGCCCGGCCTCGTTTAAAGAGGAGATGTTTGATTTTCTTTATAGCCTTGATAAAAAAACAATTAATCGTATGCAAAAAGTATGCGTATAAAAGGCTACTATTTTATTACAGATAAAAAATTAAGCCGCAAGGGAAACGCCAGCGATCTTAAGAATGCTATCCTGGCGGGGGTAAGGATTGTCCAGTATCGTGTAAAAGATACCGAGGCAAGAGAGATGTATGAAGAGGCGCTTAAGTTAAGAAAAATTTGTAAAAATGTGATTTTTCTGATAAATGATAGAGTTGATATTGCGCTGGCAGTTGAGGCTGACGGCGTTCATCTCGGTCA
>JBAZGZ010000226.1:0-1020 GCA_041652615.1 Candidatus Omnitrophota bacterium
CCGTCTGCGGAAAATATCCGGTGTATGGGTGATAAATTGCGAGCAAAAGAGACAATGCTAAAAGCTAATTTACCTCTTATCCCTGGGAGCAAGGGCGCGTTAAAATCAAAAGATGATGCTCTTGCTACGGCTAAAAAAATGGGCTACCCGGTTATCCTTAAAGCAAAAGCAGGCGGTGGCGGTAAGGGTATGCGTGTTTGCCATAGCGACGTAAGGCTGGTTAGTGCGCTTTTAACTGCCCAGTCTGAAGCAAAAGCTGCTTTCGGCGATTCAGAAATATATATGGAAAAATTTATCGTAAATCCGCGCCACATAGAAGTGCAGATTGCGGCAGATAATTATGGAAACGCGATTTATCTTGGAGAGAGAGATTGCAGTATCCAGCGCAGGCATCAGAAAATTATAGAGGAGACGCCATCTCCTGCAGTAGACCAGCGTTTACGTAAAAAACTCGGTGACCTTTGTATTAAAGGCATAAAGTCCATGAACTATCGCAACGTAGGGACTATTGAATTCCTTCTTGATGAAAAAGGTATTTTTTATTTTATGGAGATGAATACAAGGATACAGGTTGAACATCCCATAACAGAAGAAGTTACGGGTATAGATCTTGTAAAGCTGCAAATAACTCTGGCAGCAGGGGAAAAATTAAAAATAAAGCAGGACGAAGTCCACGTGAACGGTGCTGCCATGGAGTGCCGTATTAACGCTGAAGATCCTTCCAACAGATTTATGCCTTGCCCGGGCAATATAGAATTTTGTTATATTCCCGGCGGCAAAGATGTAAGGATCGATACGCACATATACAGCGGTTACAATATCCCTCCTTACTATGATTCACTTATCGCCAAAGCCATAACCAGGGGTACGAATCGTAAGGATGTATTGAAAAAAATGGAAAGAGTGCTTGATGAATTTCTTATAGAGCCTATAAAAACAACAGCTTCCTTTTGTAAGGAAGTCATAACCGACCCCGATTTCCAGAGAGGTAAATACCATACTGGATTTTTGGAAAAATTT
>JBAZGZ010000226.1:1030-2909 GCA_041652615.1 Candidatus Omnitrophota bacterium
GAACAGAAATGTAAGCTCCGAATATGGCAAGATAAAAATACACAGAAAAGTGATAGTCCAGGTGGCAGAGACAGCCGCAAGACAGGTAAAGGGCGTTGAGGCTGTTGGGTGGGAATGTTATGGCTGGTTAGGGCCGATATTAAAATTTTTTAACTGGGCAGGCACAAGGGTTAAATTTGAAAATGAGATTAAAATAGTCCTTCCGGTAATAATCTTTTGGGAAGTAAATATAGTTGATGTTGCCTACGAAATACAGAAAAGAATTATAACGCAGATGCTTAACGGGCTTAATATTGATTCCGTAAGTGTAGATATAAAAGTTAAAAAAGTAAAGAGGGGGTAAAGATGGGTTTTCTTACTTTAATTGCATATGTCGCGCTTTCGTTTTTTGTCGGGTTGGTTTTTATCGGCTTATTTTTTAATTTGATTGATATAAATTATGCAGTACTCTATTTAAAGCAGGAAATATTGCTTGATCCTTTTTTGCGTATCGCGCTGCTTCTTTCCGGTCTTCTGATTATTCTTTTGTGTTTGCGTTATCTCCAAAGGACTATTTTTAGAAGAGAGCGCTTCGTAACCACCGAATCGTCTTATGGAAAAGTGAGCATAACCCTTTTTGCCATAGAAGACATGTTAAAAAATATGCTTGAAACACAGAATGGTTTGTCGCATGTGCGGCCGAGAATAATTTGCAAAAAACACGGGATAGAGGTGATAATCAGAGGCAATTTAAGTGCTGACGCGAATCTTTCTGTTTTTACGAAAGAAATCCAGGAGAAAACGAGAGAAAAACTTCAGAATCTTTTAGGAGAAGAGAAAGAAATAAGGATAAAAATAGAAATAAGAAAAATGGTTTTCAAGGGGAAGAAAAAAATAATCGAAAGTACGGAAGAAATTTCAGAGCCGGAAATACCGTATAGATACTATTAAAACAAAAAGCTTTAGAAGTGGATTCCCGCGAATATCTACGCGGATTTACGCACTGTGCGTTTATCCGCGTTTTGATCCGCGGTAATCCGCCTCTATCATCAAAGGAGGTTTTACGATGAAGTTAGGCATTCTTACCGGCGGCGGAGATTGTCCCGGATTAAACTCTGTAATACGTGCTGTCGTGAGGTCAGCGATTAATAATGGTGATGAGGTTGTTGGTATAAAATATGGCTGGAAGGGTTTACTTGAAAAGGATTGCATGCCGTTAGATCTAAAAGCAGTTTCCGGTATCCTTTCTAGAGGCGGCACCATTCTTGGGACTTCTCGTACAAATCCTTATAAAAAAGAAAATGGTTTAGAAAATGCAAAAAAAGGTTTCAAGGAATTAAAATTGGACGCTCTAGTCGCTGTCGGAGGGGAAGACACTCTTGGTGTCGCAACAAAACTTTTTAAAGATGGATTAAACACTATTGGCCTGCCAAAAACCATAGATAATGATTTAGGAGCTACTGATTTTACTTTTGGTTTTGATACGGCTGTCAATATCGTTATGGAGTGCATAGATAGGCTTCGCACAACCGCAGAATCGCATAATAGAGTTATGGTTGCTGAGGTTATGGGCAGGCATGCCGGTTGGATAGCGGCTTATAGCGGTATTGCCGGAGGCGCTGATTACATTTTAGTTCCTGAATTACCTGTTGATGTTGATGAGTTATGTGAGTCTATTAAAAAGCGTCATCAGCTGGGGAAGAAATTCAGCATTATCGTTGTTTCGGAAGGAGCAGCGTTTAAAGATACCAGTTTAATTACACAAGAACAAAAACTTGATGAATTCGGCCATGTGCGGCTTGGCGGAATAGGTGACACCCTTAGTAAGCTTGTCGAAGAAAAGACAGGTTACGAGACAAGGTGCACAGTTTTGGGCCATATTCAAAGAGGCGGTTCTCCT
>JBAZGZ010000227.1:0-2897 GCA_041652615.1 Candidatus Omnitrophota bacterium
GCGCTTGAGCAGGCAGGGGTGGTATTACTTGAGCCGATAATGATTGTTGAAATTATGGTTCCCGGAGAATTTACCGGACAGGTTACCGGAGATATAAATTCCCGTCGCGGAAGAGTCCTTGGAATGGACTCAAAAGGAAAGAACGAAGTGGTGAAAGCACAAATACCACTAGTTGAAATGTTTAAATACGCTTCTGACTTGCGTTCAGTAACCGGCGGCAGGGGAAGTTATTCAATGACTTTTGCTCATTACGAGGTTTTGCCGGCGAGATTGGCACAAATGGTTGTTGAAGGGGCAAAAAGAGAAATGGAAAAGGTAGGTAAAGCAGAGTAGCAGATGTGGATATCCGCGGATATTTACGCGGATAAACGCTAGCGAATTACCGTGCGTAAATCCGCGTTTAGATCCGCGGCAATCCGCTTCTATAAATAGAGGATTAAAAATATGAAAATAGCTGTTTTTGGTTTAAATGTTGAGCCGGGAAAATATAAATACACCTGCGAATGGTTTGAAAAGCTGGTTAAAAAATTTTCGCCAAAAAAAACCAGCCCTTACGTGGTTGAATTTATCGGCGATGATTATACAAAAGCCGATGTGATAGTTTTTGATGCCGGAAAGAAACTTGATTTTGTATTTCTTGATTTGGAAAAAATAGATAGCCGCATGGCTAAGACAGCTGACGATAAAGAAAAAGAATTTTTAAAGAAAATTCAAAGCCAGCTCGAGGCGGAAAATCTTTTGTGTGACCAGAATTTTACTGAAGAAGAAAAAAATTTCTTAAAGAATGTTATGCCGTTTACCTACAAGCCTTGTGTGGGTAGAACGGAAGTTTCCGATATGAATGTTCTTATTGATGAGGTACTTAAAAAAGCCGGGACGATGCTTTTTTATACCGCCGGAGACAAAGAAGTACACGCTTGGGAGCTTAAAACCGGAAGTACTATCCTTGAGGCCGCCGGAAAGATTCATACAGATTTAGCCAGAGGTTTCATCAAGGGTGAAGTGATTAGCTGTAAGGACTTGGATAGTTTTCATAATTTCGCGGAAGCGCGTGCCCGCGGTTTCGCCAAAGCCGTTGACAGGGATCATGTGATGGAGGAAGGGAGCATTATTGAAATAAAGTTTAGTGTTTGAAATGAGGCAGCAGCTTTTCAAGTCGAAGACGTAGAAAAGCTGCGTAGCCGAATTTCACCCCCACACCAACTTTTGTGTTTATTGTTGGATGTGGCTTGTAGGATAACTTTGCAAATATATTTTTATAAAAGAGAAAAACATTGTTTCAAAAGTTGGTGTGGGGGTTAATTCGCACTGTGATTTTTCCGCGCCACTAGCGGCTTGGAAAAATCGCGTGCTCATTAAAATATTATGCTAAAAATAAGAAGAGCATTAATCAGTGTTTGGGACAAGAAAGGAATACTGGAACTTGCGAGGAAGCTCGCTGAGTATAAGGTAGAGATTATTTCAACCGGCAAAACCGCCCAGCTTTTAAGGACGAGCTCAATACCGGTAAAAGAAGTTTCTGCTGTTGCGTCATTCCCGGAGATACTTTCAGGCAGGGTAAAAACCCTTCATCCTAAAATATTCGGAGGAATTCTCGCCAATAAAAAACATCCTCTGCATATGGAGGAGATAAAATCTTTAAATATAGAACCGATAGACCTGGTTGTGGTAAATCTTTACCCTTTCCTTTTAAAGCTTAACGAAAAACTGAATATTGACGATATGATGGAGTATATAGACATCGGAGGAGTGTCTCTCCTTCGCGCGGCCGCGAAAAATTTTAAGAACGTTGCGTCTGTGAGTTCGCCTCTGCAGTATAAAACCATAATCGAGGAGCTTGATAAAAATAAGGGCGACCTAACGGAAGAAACGCTAAAGGGTTTTGCCCGAGAAGCCTTTTATGTTACAAAAGAATATGATAATACTATTTATAATTATTTTTCCGGACAAGAAATTCTGACCTGTAATTTTGAAAAAGATAAAAATTTGCGTTACGGTGAAAATCCGCACCAGAAAGGAGCGTTATATAAATTATCCAAAGCCGATGAGATAAAATATAAGCAGCTTCAGGGAAAAGAGCTTTCTTATAACAATCTGCTTGATCTAGATACGGCAATATCCGTGGTTAAGGATTTCATCGATCCGGCAGTTTCAATCGTAAAACATGCTTCTATCTGCGGAGTGGGCGTAGATAAAAAATTGTCAAAGGCTTATAAGAAGGCTTATCTTACCGACACTATTTCAAGTTTTGGTGGCATAGTCGGCATAAATAGAAAAGTAGATAAAGACACGGCGAAAGAATTTATAAGAAGTGAATTTAAAGAATGTATAATTGCGCCGTCCTATTCGAAAGAAGCGCTGAAAATTTTTTCAGCCAAAAAAAATCTGAGAGTGCTTGAAGCGGATTTCCATTTGAAGCCGAGCCATAAAGACATAAGGACGACAGTATTTGGCTACCTCATACAAGATAAAGATGTCCTGAATTTGCAGACGTCCGGATTGAAGGTAGTTACAAAGAGAAAACCTACACAGAAAGAATTAAAAGATATGCTGCTTGCCTGGAAAATATCAAAATATGTCAGGTCAAACGCAATTGTTATCGCAAAGAGCCAAATAGTTTTAGGTATAGGCGGAGGCCAACCATCAAGGGTTGGCTCGGTAAAAATTGCGCTGGGTCAGGCCCGCGGCAAATCGCTCAAGAATTCAGTTCTTGCTTCAGATGGATTCTTCCCTAAAGAAGATTCGTTAAGAGTTGCTTATCAGAAAGGGATAAGAGCGGTAATACAGCCGGGCGGCTCCATAAAAGATAACGATATTATCAAGCTTTGTGATAAATTGCGAATGACCATGGTGTTTACGGGAATTCGCCACTTTCGCCATTGATTTGTAGAATAACT
>JBAZGZ010000228.1:0-2860 GCA_041652615.1 Candidatus Omnitrophota bacterium
AAAAAAAGGTAAAAAATGTCAATTCCAAATAAAAAAGGTTATTTTGGCTCCTTTGGCGGAAAATTCATGCCGGAAACATTGTTTTCCTGCCTGGATGAACTTAATGTTTTCTATTCTAAAATAAGGAACGATAAAAAATTCAAAAAAGAAATAGCTTTTTATCTTAACGAATATGCCGGCCGGCCGACATTGCTTTATTTAGCTAAAAGTTTAAGTAAATCCCTGGGGATGAAGATTTATCTTAAAAGAGAAGATTTACTTCATACCGGAGCGCATAAAATAAATAATTCTTTAGGCCAGGCTTTACTCGCCCATCATATGGGTAAAAAAAGAATCATTGCCGAGACCGGAGCAGGCCAACATGGAGTATCCGCCGCAACAGTTGCCCGCCTCTTCGGTTTTGAATGCGATGTTTATATGGGGGAAGAGGATATCAGAAGGCAGAAGATGAATGTGTTCAGGATGAAAATCCTGGGTGCAAAAGTAATTCCGGTTAAGAGCGGCTCACGTACTTTAAAAGATGCCTGTAATGAGGCAATGAGAGATTGGGTTACCAATGTAAGAGATACATATTATCTCATTGGTTCAACTTTTGGCTCTCACCCTTATCCCATGATTGTGCGTGATTTTCAGTCAGTCATAGGAAAAGAAGTCAGACGACAAATTTTAAATAAAGAGAATAAGCTTCCGGATTATGTAGTTGCCTGTGTCGGCGGAGGCAGTAATGCCATGGGGCTTTTTTACCCATTTTTTAAAGATAAGAAAGTTAAAATGATCGGCGTTGAAGCCGGAGGAATAAATCGAAATTTAAATTCCGCGTCGCTTAATTTTGGCGCGCCAGGAGTATTACATGGCGCAAAAACTTATATTTTGCAGGATAATTTCGGGCAGGTAAAAGCAACGCATTCGGTTGCCGCAGGCTTGGATTATCCAGGAGTTGGCCCGGAACATTCTTTTTACAAAGAAAGCGGACGAGCGCAATACGTTACCGTTAACGATAAAGAAGCAATTGAAGGGTTTAAGATGTTAAGCGAAGCAGAAGGAATTATCCCTGCGCTTGAATCGGCTCATGCTGTGTATTATCTAAAGAAATTAGCAAAAAAAGCCAGAGGCTCTTTAGTAGTAGTTTGTTTATCGGGAAGAGGAGATAAGGATTTGGAAATAGTGCAGGAATACACAGATAATCACAGATGAAAAATCGCAGATGATCACAGATATTGGTTTTGTAGGGTTCAGGCCTGCCTGAACCGCTAAAAAATAAATATTATTTCATTTTAGAGGAACAGGCAGGCCTGTTCCCTACAGGATTATCGATAATGATTATTTTTTATCTGTCCATCTGTAAAAAAATATGATAACCTTAAAAGAAAAATTCAATCAGCTCAAAAAGCAAGGCAAAAAGGCATTTATTGCCTATATCCCTTTTGGTTTTCCTACTGTGAAAGCGACAAAAGATATTATTCTTACTTTGCAAAAAGCAGGAGTTGATATATTGGAACTAGGTATCCCTTTTTCTGATCCGATAGCTGACGGGCCAGTAATTCAGGAAGCGACTTCGATTGCGTTGGCTCGCGGAGCGAACACAACCAAACTTTTTTCGCTACTTTCCGAGCTTAAAAAAGATATAAAAATTCCCATAGTTTTTATGACTTACTATAACCCCGTTTTTAGATTTGGCGTTGAGAGGTTTTTTAACAATATGGCTAGATCAGGAGTTTCCGGAATACTTACCGTTGATCTATCCATAGATGAAAGCAAAGAATATTTAAAAAATGCCCGTAAATTTGACATCGGAACAATATTTTTTATAACCCCGGTTACTCCAAAATCAAGAGCAAAAGCCATTATTAGGGCTTCCAGTGGTTTTGTTTATTACATCTCAGTAACCGGTATAACCGGAATGCGGGAAATTTCTTATTTTTCACTCGCAAAACATCTCAAAGAACTTAAAAAAATGACTACTTTGCCGGTTTGCGTTGGGTTTGGTATACATTCTAAAAAACAGGTAGACGAAGTTTGCAAAATCAGCGATGGCGCAATCGTCGGCAGTGCCATTGTAAAGTTTATAAAAGAAAATCATTCTAAGCAAAATTTTTTATCCCGATTAGAAAAATACGTAAAATTATTAAAATAGAAGCGGATACCTGCGGATCATCCGCCAGAGGCGGATCCGCCCACATATAAAAAGTCATCAGTGGCGGAAAACGCGGATAAACGCAAGCTGAGTTACCGTGCGGAAATCCGCGTAGATATCCGCGGCAATCCGCTTCTAAAACAAAACTATATGTACGAAATAACTAACATAAACGGAGCAACTTTTATCTTCTCTCCATTTCAAGATGTTGAGACAGCTTCGTTAGGGGTCTTTCTGAAGGTGGGTTCGCGTTTTGAGAAGGCGAACGTGCGCGGCATTTCGCATTTTCTGGAGCACATGGTTTTTAAAGGCAGCAAGCATTATTCGTATAAGGAAATAAAGCAGGAAATTGAAGGAAGAGGCGGAGCGTTAAACGGTTTTACCTCTCAGGAATCAACAGCTTATTACGCGCACTTTCTTAACAAGAATTTACATCTTACTTTAGATATTCTGTTAGATATGGTATTTTATCCAAGGCTCATGATGAGCGACATCAAGAAAGAGAGGAACGTAATTTTAGAAGAGATAAAAATGTATAATGATTTGCCTTCTTCGCGGGCAACCAGTATACTTGATAAATTGCTTTGGCCGGAAAATTCTCTTGGAGAAGAAATTATCGGTAGTTTTTCTACGGTGAGTAAGATACAGAAAGAAGATCTTGCCGGATTCAAAAATAGTTACTACGAACCTAGCAATATAATTATTTCTTGCAGTGGATATGCGGAT
>JBAZGZ010000229.1:0-2850 GCA_041652615.1 Candidatus Omnitrophota bacterium
ATACTTCTTCTTCCTTAAATCCGAAAATATCCTCGAGCTGTCCCAAAGTCCGCTTTACGTCTGAATTTGGAAGGTCTATCTTGTTTATAACCGGTATAATTTTTAAATTCCCTTCAAGTGCAAGATAAAAATTAGCAACCGTCTGAGCCTCAACTCCCTGCGAAGCATCAACTAAAAGTATGGCGCCTTCGCAGGCCTTAAGTGATTTCGAAACCTCATAAGTAAAATCTACGTGTCCCGGGGTATCAATCAAATTTAAAATATATTCCTGGCCCTTGTGGGTAAATTTTAACCTTACTGCTTTGGCTTTAATCGTAATGCCGCGTTCCTTTTCCAAATCCATGCTGTCCATCATCTGATTTGAAAATTTACGCTTATCCACCGCGTTTGTAATTTCCAAGAATCTATCGGCAAGCGTAGATTTTCCATGATCAATATGCGCGATTATACAAAAGTTTCGTATTTGTTCTATTTGATTCATAATTTTCCGTTTTACGGTTGCGGTTGCGCGACTCGTTTCGTTTATCGTTATTCGGTTGCGTTTTGAATGACGCTTAACGTTTGACGCAACCGATACAAGCAGCGTAACCGCAACCGATTTACGCAACCTTTATTTCTTTTTTATATAATCTGTCATTTTTTGGACTACTCCGTCTATCGCCAAATCACTTGTGTCTATGACTATAGCGTCAGCACTTATGGTAAGCGCGCCTACTTTTCTATTTTTATCAGCATCATCGCGTTTATATAAATCCTTTTCCAGCTCTTTAAAATCTATTTTTACTCCTTTTTCCTCTAATTCCTTAAACCTTCTTTTTGCCCTTACTTCAGGATTCGCATCGAGGTAAAATTTAAATCTGGCATCAGGAAAAACTACTGTAGCTATATCTCTTCCCTCAACTACGAAGTCCGTATTTTTACTTAAAATCCGCTGTAAGTCGACCATAACGCTGCGAACCTCGGGGTATGAAACAATTACTGAAATATTCTTATCTATAACCGGCAGCCGTATCTTGTCGCTTACATCTGTGCCGTCAAGATATGTTCTTTTGTCTTTAAACTCTATATTCAAGTGTTGGGCTAATTTCACTAAAGCCTGAACATCTTTTAAATCCACATTATTTTTCAAAGCTTTTAACGTAAGGGCACGATAAGTAGCCCCTGTATCTAAATAAGAAATATTTAGATGTTTTGCGAGAAGCTTAGCTATTGTAGTTTTTCCTGAGCCGGCAGGACCGTCTATGGCAACAATCATGGTTTGTTTTTATAACACAGATGCAGACGGATTGTTGCGGATTCACCCTGTTAGATAGTAAACATCTAACAGGGTTCAAACAGATTAATCCTTTAGTTTTATCCGTTACATCCGTAGCCATCCGTTTACATCCGTTGTAAAAGTTTTTACTTTTCTAAATACTATGCTTATTCGCTAAAAGCGCTAAGGCTTTATGCTTTTTATTAATGCGTTTTATGTAATTGATTATTTCCGCTTTTTTATTTTTCCTAATAAGCTGCTTGAAAGTACAAAGAGTTTTTACGAATTTATCAATGTCACGAACAACATTATTCTTATTTGAAATAAAAATATCCGCCCAAACATTTGCCGGTGAATTAGATATACGAGTTAAATCCCTCAATGACGCTGCGGCAAACTTAATATAATTCTTGGGAACGAAACCGGTAAGAGAAAAAGAAATAAGATGCATAAGATGCGAGGTTGAAGAAAGCATCTTATCGTGTGTTTTAGCATTAATAAAAACAACCCTCGAGCCAAGTTTCTCCCACATTTTCTTTATAACCTCGACTCCTTTACTTCGGGGTGTCGTAACAAGGCATACAGCCCCTTTATAAATATTCGGATTAAAAAATTCCGCGCCGCTTTTATCGCTGCCGCAGAGCGGATGACAACCGACAAAAGATACCTTTTTAGAAAGGTACTTTAAAACGGATTTTTCTATAATTTCTTTGCTGCTTCCCAAATCAATAACTATTGCATTTTCTTTTAAATAAGGGTCTATCTTTTTAAGATGCTCGACTATTGAATAAATAGGAGAAGCTAAAACTATTATATCGCTCGCTTCAACCGATTTAGCCAAATCTCTTTCTACCCGATCCAGTATCTCCAATTTTATCAGTTTACTGTAAGAAGCCTTGCTCCTTGCATAGCCAATAACCGAAATACCGGGAAAATTATTTTTTATGGCCGCGGCCAGGGAACCGCCCATAAAACCAACCCCTAATATCGTTATTTTCTTTATACGCTTCATGAGTTATATTTTTCTTCCCACTGCCTTGGCAATAGTTTTTAATTCCGATACAAGTGCGGCGAAATTCTTTGGTAACAACTGCTGAGGGCCGTCACTTAAGGCCTCCTCGGGCTTTGAATGCACCTCGATCATAAGACCATCCGCCCCGCAGGCGATTGCGGCCTTAGCCAAAGGAGCGACTAACCCCCATTTTCCCGTAGCATGAGAAGGATCCACTAAAATAGGAAGGTGAGAAAGCTGTTTTACCGAAGGAACCGCGGAGAGATCAAGGGTGTTACGTGTAAAATCTTCAAATGTCCTTATACCTCTTTCGCAAAGTATAACGTTAAAGTTTCCTCCAGCCATTATATATTCCGCGCTCATTAAAAATTCTTTTATCGTAGCGCTTAAACCTCTTTTTAGAATAACCGGTTTTCTGGTCTGCCCCACTTCTTTTAAAAGATTGAAATTCTGCATATTTCTTGCGCCGATTTGTAAAATGTCGGCGTATTTTGTCACCAATTCCACATCTTTAGTATCCATTACTTCGGTCGCCGTTGATATGTCAAACTCTAATGACACATCTCTTAAAATCTTTAACCCC
>JBAZGZ010000230.1:0-2842 GCA_041652615.1 Candidatus Omnitrophota bacterium
TTTGATTAAGGGGCTTCGTCATGGAGCAAAGCCCCGCACCGTTCTAACAACAGGCGGGACTGGTACGCGGGTAAAAGCTGTAACCATAATGGAGCTTTTGGTTAGTTTTGGGATAGCTGTTTTGATCATCGGGGCTGCCCTGGTTTTTTTCCTGACAACCCAATTTTCTTTAGTGCGTATGGAAGCGCTTATCCATGGTGAAGAGCAGGCGCGGTCAGTTCTTTCCCGCATAACAAGCGAGCTCCGCCTTTCAAACGCTTACCACATTACTATTTACAATACTACGGGAGGAAGTGATAACCTTATTGGTGACGCTGTTCGTTTCCAAATTCCCGTTGGTTCATACAGTGATGATATTTACTTGTCCAGTTCTTTAGCTATAGCGTGGGGTTCAAATAGTGTCGCGGATAATCACATTATATATTCATTAACTGACGATAAGACGCTTACCCGTAAAGAGAGTGATGGCGCTAACATAGTAAGCAATATTACGTTAGCGCGCGGAATTAAATCGTTAATCTTCAGGCGTACAAGTTCAAGTTCCAATCAGATAACTGTTCAAATCGATGTTTGGGGCGATGCAGGGTTAAATTTAACCAGGGCCATTAAATCTTCAGTGAGCCTGCGGAACTGAAATGTTTTAAGGATTTTATTGGTTTAGAGCCAATATTGGCCTGCAGCCAGTGCTGAAAAATCTGGCTAAAAAATATTTTTTTTGATAAAATATTTACGAATTAGAAAGCAGTTAGTTGATTGCAGAAAACAGAGTACAGAGGACAGAGAAGAAAAGGAAAGGTTTTTCTGTTTTCTGTAATCAGTGTTCTGCATTCTTTCCGAGCGACCGAAGGGGGTACTGAGCGAAGCGAATGTACGAAGAGAGGAAAACATGGCGAAACTCAAAATACTAATAGTAGATGACGAAAATGAAATAAGAGATTATCTTAGGCGTTTTTTGGAAAAAAAGATTGAATGTGTGGTGGAAGATGCCGCGGATGCGCTTTCTGCTTTAGAGAAACTCAAAAATAATAGTTTTGATTTAGCATTGGTAGACATAAAGATGCCGGGTTTAAGCGGGATAGATTTAATCAAGAAAGCCATTAAATTTACTCCCAATACCAAATTTTTGGTAATGTCCGGTTACGATAGCTATGAAGTAGCGCATACTGCGCTTGAGGCAGGTGCTGTAGATTTTCTTGCTAAACCCCAAACCCCCCAAGCAATTCTTGCCAAAATCAAAGACGTCTTGAAAATTTAGAAAGTAGAGAGTAGAGGGTAGAGAGTAGAGAGATAGAAAAGACCCGAATTCTCTAAAGATTTAAAATCTTTAGTTAAAATAATGGTAATAACTCTTTCTCTCTACCCTCTACTTTCTACTCTCTACTCTTATCAAATATGTTTTGGATTCTGAATGATAATGCAGATAGCTTTTTGACTGGTTTTATTTTCAAAGTAGTGGGGCAGGGTGCTTTCAAAAATAAGCGTGTCGTCTTTATTGATGCTGTATGTTTCTTTGCCTATATTGCAGCAAATACTTCCTTTTAATACATAAATCCATTTTTCAAATTTTCCCAATTCAATAGGATCTTGTTCGATTTTTGTTCTCGCCTGAGGTTCTAGTTTTAATCGTAATGCTAAAAATGGCTGGGATTCTTTTGTTAGGATTTGCGCTCCTGCTTTTTCGGAATATATATATTGCGCGAGCGTATCATTTTTTCTAATTACGGAAGCCAGGGTATAGTCATCACTAATTGCCTCTCCAATCTCTTTTAAGGAAATTCCTAAGCCAAGGCAGATCTGTGAGAGAGAGGAGACCCTGGCTTTTCTTAAACCCTTTTCGATGCGGTATAATGTATTATAACGAAGGGCTTTATTGCCAAAAGTTTCCTGAAGTTTGTTGTGTAATTTACGCAAGGACATCCCTTTCTCTTTGCGTATTTGTCTTATTTTTTCAAATGTCGGCATTAACCCTCCTGTAAGGAAATTGAAACACAGTAGATATACATTGTCCGCCACTGATGACTTTTTATATGTAGGCGGATCCGCCTCTGGCGGAAAATACAATTGTATTTCTACTGTATATCGCAAGCGTTGCGAGCAGATATCAACTGTATTTCTATCAAATATTATTTTATCCCAGGAATATCTATTTGTCAAGAATATTCTACCAATCCATTAAAATTAAGGAAAATTGGTATATTTTTGTAAACGCTTAAGCTATCTTACAACATATTCATTATCAATGAGTTAGGAAATTAAGTAAAATTTTATTCTACCAAAAATTACAAATTCCACGGTAATTGGTAGAAAACTATGCTATACTCTAATTGAGGGGAGGGAGGCGAAATGGAAAACATCAATCAAGCAAACGAAGTAAAAAGCAGATTCTGGCAAAAAGTAGTGTTTGCTTTTTGCTTGATTACTATTTTACTTTCTTTATTGAGCATTAGTTCGTCGTTCGCAAACGCATTAACCCCTAAAAATAGTTCAAAATCAAATAGTGTTATGGTTTTTAATGGTTCATATGTAGACCACGGGATTAGTCTGGCTTTTCCCGAAACAGAAGGCCTTTGTCTATCCCATAATTTGGGCGTAGATTTAGGCGTAGAAAAAGAGTTAATGTAATCTCCCGGAATACTTCCTTCCAAGGTTATCTACCAATTTTTAATATCAGGATTAAGTTATACTTGTCGACTGCGTTTACGTAATGGGTATTTTATTTTTTTTGAATAGATGTATTTGCTAAGAATGGGGCAGCAAAAAATGGCAAGTATTGGCAAGGCGTAATGCCATACATATCCCAGAATAAAAAGTATATAGCTAATTAGGAAAAAAACAAAAACTT
>JBAZGZ010000231.1:0-2827 GCA_041652615.1 Candidatus Omnitrophota bacterium
AGCAGAAGGTTTTGACGGAGTGCAAAGAATGGTTATAAAGTGTTTCACTTATGATTGGTTTGCCGGCATGCTGATAGCCTTTGCCGTTTTCATTCCGTTTTTTGCTATCAAGGAATTATCCAGAGTATTAGGAGAAGGAAAAATAAGCGCTCTCTTTTTCCATAAGGGCGCAGAGACAAAAATAAACGTTCCTTAGAAAATCTTTAAATGACTAATAAAAAGAAAATCGCGTTTCAGCTAATTTTGCTTTTTGGGCTGGTCAGCCTTTTTGGCGACATAGTCTATGAGGGCGCGCGTAGCGTTAACGGCCCATACCTTAAAACGTTAGGCGCCAACGCTGTAATCGTGGGAATAGTTGCCGGGGTGGCGGAGTTTTTGGGTTACGCTATCCGCTTGGCATCAGGTTATTTTGCCGATAAGACAAAAGCCTATTGGATATTTACTTTTTTAGGTTACGGAATGCTATTGAGCGTGCCTTTATTATCTCTTGTTGGAATATGGCAGGTTGCGGTTATCTTTATCATAATGGAGAGATTAGGCAAGGCTTTGCGCAGTCCGGCAAAAGATACTATACTTTCTCAGGCTACTAAACAGGTGGGGACAGGTTTTGGTTTTGCGATTGCTGAAGTGCTTGATCAAATCGGGGCGATTGCCGGCCCGCTTATTTTTACCGCGCTTTTTGTGCTGCTTGGTAAAGGAGATAGGGGGATAGGGGATTATCAACGGGGATACGCATTGCTGTGGATTCCGTTTATTCTGGTTATGCTCTGCGTTTTTTTCGCCTGGCGCCGCGTGCCAAACCCGCAAGTTTTAGAGGAATCCGTAATCAAAAGCCCGGAGCATGAGAAATTAAGTAAAACTTTCTGGATTTACACGGTTTTCTCTTTTGTTACCACCATTGGTTTTGCCAATTTTGCCTTAATCGGTTATCATTTTAAAGCTAGACATGTGCTAACCGACGCGCAAATTCCTTTATTTTACGCTTTAGCCATGGGAGTGGATGCTGTAGCAGCTTTGGTTATCGGCAAGACTTATGATATTTTTAAAACCCGGCATAATAACGAAAAGGCCGGCTTGGTTACTTTGATTGCCATTCCGGTATTTTCATTATTTATACCCGGGTTGGTTTTTTCCTCCAGGTTTTCCTTATGCTTAGCCGGCGCAATCATCTGGGGAATTGTTATGGGAGCTCATGAAACAATCATGAAATCCGCGATTGCCGACTTGACTCCTTTAAAGAAAAGAGGTACCGGCTACGGGATATTCAATACGGCTTACGGACTGGCAATTTTTATTGGCAGCGTGCTTATCGGCTTGCTGTATGAATACTCGATACTTGCGGTTATTATTATCAGCGTTACTATGGAAATAGCGGCTATTCCGGTTTTCTTTGTCTTGCGCAAAGAGGCTTTAAGCCAGAAGGGGATTTAGATTATAAGATAATATAAAATCTTAATTTATTGTAAAATTAAATTAATTATGTTAATAAAGAGTGCAAGAAAATTCGAGTTAAGCGTTCTTGATGAAGGTGAGTTTTAGGGAATCTCCGAGGCGGCCGCGGCTAAGTTCCCGGGCAATCACGCTTACGAAAAGGCGGGGCGCTACATACGCGGGCATTTTTATAGTTACCAACTCATAACTTTTTTTACTTGTAGTATAGTAGCTTTGCAATACACTTAATTTCTTTTAATCTGCCTAAAGGTAGAATTAAGAGAAAGCGGGGGAACCAAGAACGATCTAAAAAAGATCTTGGGGCGAATATCCAATTAGTGGATAAGGATCACTCAATCCCAGCCCGACAGCTAACTCCGTAAGTCAAGCCAGAGGAATGTAACCAGAGAAAACATTCTTTGGTTTTTTTGTTGGCTTAGGGTTATTTTCAAGCTATACTAATATGATGGATATCCTGATACTGGCAATTATACTAATAATTTCGCTGCTTTCTTTCGCTTTTATCAGCCTTTGCGATAAGGTTTAACACCCGGCCTTATCGGAAGAGGCCGGTGTGCGCTTCTGCGCTAGGAGTTTTTCATATGTTAATTATCTATTGGATTAGCGGTATTATTGCGATTATTTTATTCATCTATCTTCTGATAGCCCTTTTAAAACCGGAGATCTTCTAGTGAATTGGAATAATTTTATTCAAATCTCTATTTTTCTGGCCGCGTTGCTGCTATTGGTTAAGCCGCTAGGCACTTATATGGCGCGCGTTTATGAAGGAGAGCCTTGCGGTTTAAATGTCTGGTTTAGCTGGCTGGAGAAATTGATTTACCGTTTTTCAGGAGTAAACCCTGCACAAGGTATGTCCTGGAAGGTTTATGCAGCGGCCGTCATATTGTTTAATATTATAGGTATAGTAGTAGTCTATACTATCCAGCGTTTTCAACCGCATTTACCCTTGAATCCGATGTCTATGCCTGCGGTCCCGGCGGATTTATCATTTAATACAGCAGTGAGTTTTGCCACTAACACGAATTGGCAAAGTTATGGCGGAGAAGCTACCTTAAGCTATTTTACCCAAATGTTTGCTTTAACTGTGCAGAATTTTGTTTCTGCCGCAACCGGAATGGCTGTTTTGGTTGCTTCTATCAGAGGTTTTGTGCAAAAACAAATGGAGACTATCGGAAATTTCTGGGTGGATTTGGTCAGATCCACGCTTTATATTTTATTGCCTCTTTCTTTGATATTTGCTCTGCTGTTAGTATCGCAAGGAGTGGTGCAAACTTTTAAACCCAGCGTAAAAGTTTCTGCCTCGGGTTCTGAGCAGGTCATTGCCCTTGGTCCGGCTGCTTCCCAGATAGCTATAAAGCAATTGGGGACTAATGGA
>JBAZGZ010000232.1:0-2819 GCA_041652615.1 Candidatus Omnitrophota bacterium
GATTTCAGGAAAAAATCTCTTACGAGTGACGTAGTTCTTGGCGTTATAACCGGGTTTGGTATGTATAGTTATATTCTTGCGTTTGACGCGGCAGTTTCTTTTTTTAAGTCTTTTAATATAAAATAAGTTAAATATGAATAACCGCATTAAAAAATGCGTATCCGAAATACGCTCCCGGAAACTTGATGCCTTTATACTTTCAAATCCTCTAAACATTACCTATCTTTCTAACTTTCGTGACGCGGAAGGATATCTTTTGATTACCTCACAAGCAGAGCTGTTTTATTTTACTAACTTTATTTACGAATATGAGGCAAAAGCGCAAAATATCTGGACAGTTATTCCGTCCAGAGGTAGTATTTTTAAATCTATCTCTGCAGTTATAAAGAAACTTAATTTAAATAACATCGGTTTTGAGGCGAAAAATATTGGCTTTCTGGAATATGAAAAAATAAAGCAAAATCTTTGCGGTAAAGAGGTAAACTTATCGCAAACAATAAATTTTATAGAAAAATTACGGGTTATTAAAAGTAAAGACGAGATTCTTTCGATTAGAAAAGCAACCGCGATAACCGAAGAGGCATTGAGTTTTGTTGAGGAAATTTACGATCGGGCCATGACCGAGAAAGATCTTAGCATAGAAATCGAACGGTTTCTTTGTATTAAAGGCGCGAATAGTGTTTCTTTTCCCACGATAGTTGCTTATGGCAAAAACAGCGCGTTGCCGCATCATAAGCCGCAAGTTATCCAAAACACTAAAGATGGTTTTTCTCTAATTGATTTGGGCGCAAAGTATTGCGAATATTGCGCTGACTTGACAAGGGTGTTTACCTGGGGTAAAATACCAATTCTCTTTAAGAAAGTCTACGATATTGTCAGGCAAGCTCAGGATTTAAGCATAAAAAGAATAAAAGACGGCATAAGGGCCAGCGATGTTGATAAAACGGCAAGGGAATTTATTGAACAAAAGGGTTACGGCAAATATTTTGGCCATGGTTTGGGCCATGGTGTAGGGCTTAATGTGCATGAAAATCCATACTTAAACCCGCAAAGCAGCGAAATATTGAAAGAGGGAATGGTTGTAACGATAGAACCGGCGATATATCTTCGAGGAAAATTCGGCATACGTATTGAAGATATGGTTCTGGTCAAAAAAAATAAAGGGGAAATTTTAAGTGGGAATGTCCATAGGTAGTATAAAACCGTCTCTGGTAATCATCTATGAAGATGAGCCATACAATGTTCTTGATTGTAACCATGTTAAGCTTGCAAGGGGTCCTGCGCATTGCAAGGTTAAATTGAAAAACCTTAAAACATCGCAGATTATAGATATTACCTTAAGAGATTCGGATAATGTTCAAGAGGCGCTCATTGAAGAAAGAAAGCTGGAATATCTTTATCACGAAGAGGATGTTTACCATTTTCTTGATTTGGAAACCTACGAAGGCCTTGCTTGTAAAAAATCCTTAATAGAAGATAAAACGGATTGGTTAAAAGAGAATCTTAAGATTACAGGATTATTTTATAATAATGAATTGATGACTTTTAAGTTGTCGGCTACCATGGATCTTATGGTTATTGAGACCGAGCCTGGCTTTAAAGGAGATTCGGTCAAATCCGGCACAAAACCGGCAAAACTAGAAACCGGAGTTATTGTCGCTGTTCCGCTTTTTATAAATACAGGCGACACGGTAAAAGTAGATACTCAAAGTAAGCAATATTTAAGCAGAGTGCAATAGGTACATCATTTTTTCAAGCCATCGTGGCGCAGAAAAAATGATAGTGAGAATAATGCGACTTACTTTTTTGTGATAACAAAAAAGTTTAGTCGAATTATCCCCGAGTGCAGCGGGTGGGATAAATTTATAAAATTTCCCGAGGTTGTTTTTGGTCTTGGCTGTAAATAGGAAAAATAATATGCTTACAAGATTCTTTTAACAGGAGGGAATATGGAGCTTGAAAAATTAAAAGAATTTATTAAATTTATGGAAGAAAATAGCCTTTGCGAGCTTGAGATCGAAGAGGAAGGCAAACGTATCCGGCTTAAGAAGTTTTCCGAAAACCAGCCCGTGATCGTCTCTCATGTAAACCCTGCCGTTAAAGAAGAAAAAGAAACAAAGAAAGAAGGATTAATTGAGATAAAGTCTCCCATGGTAGGTACGTTCTATCGCGCGCCAAGCCCCGGGGCAAAGCCTTATGTTGAAGTAGGCGACACAATAAAACCAGGCGATGTGGTGTGTATTATTGAAGCAATGAAGTTAATGAATGAGATAAAAGCTGAAATCGGCGGAAAGATATCGCAAGTGTTGGTTGAGAATGGTCAGCCTGTAGAGTTTAGCCAGGCATTGTTTGTTTTAGAGCGCGCATAATAAAAAAATAATATGTTTTCAAAGATTTTAATCGCAAATCGCGGAGAAATAGCAATAAGAGTGATACGAGCCTGCAAGGAATTAGACATTAAGACGGTTGCAGTCTATTCAGAGGCCGATAAAAATTCTTTACATCTGGAATTTGCCGATGAGGCTATTTGTATAGGTAAGGCACCTTCTTCTGAAAGCTACCTGAACATATCAAGCATAATTAGCGCCGCAGAGATTACCGATAGCGACGCAATCCATCCGGGCTATGGTTTTCTTGCGGAAAATCCATCTTTTGCCGAAGTTTGTGAATCCTGCGGAATAAAATTTATCGGCCCGTCTGCGGAAAACATCCGGTGTATGGGTGATAAGTTACGTGCGAAAGAAACAATGCTAAAAGCAAATTTACCTCTCATCCCGGGGAGTAAAGGTGCGTTGAAATCAAAAGATGATGCTCTTGCG
>JBAZGZ010000233.1:0-2779 GCA_041652615.1 Candidatus Omnitrophota bacterium
TAACGGTAAGCGATTTTATTTCATTAATGCTTCCTTCCATGCGCTTAATAAGCAAATCTGCCTGTTTTTCTTTATTTGTAAGCTTGCCTATTTCCGCAATTGATACAAACAAAGAGTCAATGCTGGAAGGATCACTGATAACGACGTTAAGTTTTAATTTTTTTAAATTTTCAGCGAGTGGCGCCTGTTCTAGCCCGGTACAAAATATAATGTCCGGTTTTAATGATAATATTTTTTCGATATTTGGCTGGCTGAAAGTTCCTACTTTTTCTTTGCTAAGCGCGCGGGAAGGATAATTACAAAACTCACTCACACCCACTATCTCTTTGTCTAACCCCAAAACAAACAATATTTCGGTAGCAGACGGGGCAAGGGAGATTATTCGAAGATTTTCTGCAGGAATAGAATATCCGCAGAAACAAAAAACAATAAAAATTAATGTAATGACTAGAAATAATTTATTGATTCCCATAAAACGACAAAGCCCTTGGCATTTACTCTAAAACAAAAGTAAACACCAAGGGCTGCACCCTAATTCAAACTTAACCCTTCCACGAGGAATTTTTGCACAGGCAGGTCTTCTGGCTCTCGGCTCATTCTACTCATCACGCCTTCCCATTTTAAAACAAAACAGTGGCATTTGTGATTTTCGTCCCCGATTACAGCGGCGGGACCGCATCCGATTGTTACCCAGCTTATTTCGCACAAAAGCTGGGTTTACGGATTTCCCTAGGCCTATACAACCAAACTTTAAAGAACGGATTGATTATATACTTGGGTAAGATAATTTGTCAATACAATTGCTAAAAATTAAATTACCCAAACATCTTGCCCAAAGTAAGCGCTTTTTGCCGGGCATCGCTATTGGTTTGAATGGTACCTGAGACTCCGGCGTTGGGAATAAGCAAAGATTCGAATTTCATTCCTGTATACTCCGCGGTTAACGCGAAAGGTTTTTCTAACGCGTCTAACCCTATATTTTCGAATGCGCTTGCCATAAGAACAAAAGTTTTTCCTTTTAATGGCGTTTGCATTGTGCCCTTATCATTGTCCCATTTATACAATGAAAACATTCTGTCAAAAACTATTTTTAACTGGGCGCTCGGCCCGAAGAAGTAAAGTGGCGTAGCCATCACGATGACGTCCGCTTTAAGCATTTTTTTAAGGACAGGCTTTACTTCATCGTCGATAACACACTCATATTCTTTATTTTTTTGGCACATCCGGCAAGAGGTACAACCGTTAGATTTACATTTCAGGGAAGCGGTAGAAACAACTTCGATACAGGCGCCTTTTAGCAGAGCACCCTGCTTGAACCACTCGATAAGCGCCGCGGTATTGCCGTCCTTTTTCGGGCTCCCTGAAAGTATCAATATTTTTTTAGCCATATTGAAATTATTTTTTAATAAGCACCAGAAGCATTTTAAAACGCGAATCCGCCGAAAGCGAATGCGGTTTATTCGCGGGCATTATTAACATCTGACCAGCTTTGACCGTATGTGATTTTTTACTAATACGCACCTTTGCTTCTCCGTCAATTATATAAAGCAAAGCGTCAAAAGGCGCTGTATGTTCGCTCAAAGCCTGCCCTTTATCAAAAGAAAAGAGAGTTACGGTTCCTGCTTCTTTTTTAACCAACTCCTTGCTCACAATCGCGCCTTTTTCATAGCTGATTGCTTTATCTAAACAAAATGCCCGGGTATTATTTATTTTTTTCGGCTTAACCATGGTTTTAAATATTATTTAGCTCTTCCAGATGCGAAGAAAAATATTCCTTCATCCTTAGTAATATCTCATCTATGCCGATCTTAGAAACTTTACCTATTATCCTTTCTGCGCCACTACTGACTTGGAAAAATAACACCTACCTTAGGTAAACCTCTTCCCCCTTATTAGGAATGCTTACTTTCAAACGTAGTTTCTTTTTCAAATTGTCCCTTAATATCTCCGCCTGATCCATTTCACCATGGACCAGAAATATTTGTTTTAAATTACCGCGGCACTTGCCGGCATATTCAACTAACCCATCGCAATCCGCGTGAGAACTAAAAGCATTAATTACGACAACCTCTGCTTTTAAATCATACGGCCGGCCAAAGATACGCACAGTCTTATATTTTTCTACTATACGCCTGCCTAAAGTATCCTTTGCCATAAATCCAACCACAACAATCGCATTATTAGGATTTTCGATATTATTTTTTAAGTGATGTTGGATTCTTCCGTTTTCGCACATTCCTGATGCGGACAAGATTATTATCGGTTTATCGATATCGTGAAGTTTTTTTGACTTCTCGACATCACTTATATATTCGATATTATCATGCCCAAAAGGATCTTTATGATCAAGAAAAGCATTCTTCGTAGTTTGGTCAAAATACTTCCAGTTATCCCTGAATACTTTAGTGAGATTAACCGCCAAAGGCCCATCAACATAGATAGGAATTTTTGGGATCATTTTTCTTTTTATCAATTCGCTTATAAAATAGACAACCAGCTGGGTTCGTTCAAGTGCAAAAGAAGGAATAATAATTTTTCCGCCGCGCCGGACAGTTCTGTTAATAGTTTTTGCCAAAGTTATTTCTGCTTCTTTCAAGGTCTCGTGGTGCCTGCCGCCATAGGTGCTTTCCATAATCAGGTAGTTAATATCGGGAGGAACTTGCGGGTCATCCAAAAGAGGCATGTCTTTCCTGCCCAAGTCTACGGCATAAGCAATTCTCACAGGCTGCCTTGAACCCGTAAGAATGTCTAATACTGTTACGGTTGAACCAAGAATATG
>JBAZGZ010000234.1:0-2753 GCA_041652615.1 Candidatus Omnitrophota bacterium
ACAACTGGCCGCTCCATTTATATTGATCCGCCAATTCCCTGAGAATCTCGGAAGAACGTTCCGGATAGTTTGAAAGCACTTCCTCAAAAAGCTTTATTGCCTCTTCATGTCTGTCGGCGTAGGTATAAACGCGTGCCCATTCGATAACCAGGCCCGGATCCCTGCGCAATTCCTTGCCGATTCGCGAATATACATCAAGGGCTTCGGCATAAGACTTATCATCTACAAGTTTACGCGCCTGGCGCAGAGAATCATCAAACCCTTCCTCCGCTAAAACCCTGGAAGCGCAAAATAAAATAAGGAAAAACAGGATAGAAAAAAACTTTTTACACAACATTGGACCTCTTGGAAACTACCCAATCCCTATTTCCCAATAGTTCGTCCCTGATGGCAACTACTTGTATCGTATTCTTAAACAATGTATACCAAAAAGCCAAGAATGCGTAATAAAAAAACTGCCAGGTGCGCGGCCTGGGCTGGGACGCGTTTTTGTAAGCAACCAAAGATTCAAACGGCCCGCTAAACATTACAAAAAATAAAGCAAACCAGGTAAAACCGTTCATCGGTAGCTCTATTTTACCTCGGGTTAACCAGAAGGCAAACACTACAGGAAAAAGCAAATGGCTTAATATGTCGTAAACCACCCGCCACATTAATAAAGTTGTCCACATAAATTTCTGGATAACATTAAGAAACTTGCTCATTAAGACCGCCTTCTGGTATTTGAGCGAACACTGAAACCATCCCTGCGCCCAACGCTTCCTCTGGAACCACAATCCGGTGAGGGTTTCGGGAGACAGTTCCGTGGAAATAATGCTGCGGTCATGAACAATACGGTTTCCCTGCAATATTGCACGTAAAGTCGTATCGATGTCTTCGGTGAGCTTCTTAGGATCAAATTTGATTTGCTTAATGACGGAGCTGCGCCAGTAGCCGTTGGTGCCGCCGAAAAGCGCCGAATCAAACATTAGTGATTTTGCATAGTGGCTTACGCCGTAAATAGTTTCGAATTCAACTTCCGTAAGCGCGGTGATATAGCTATTTAATCCGTTACGGATCTTGCATCTGCCTTGCACTACGGTATACCCTTCATCCAGCCAGCGCCAGGCGCGCCTAAGGCAATCCGGGGCAACCAAGTGATCAGCGTCCAGCAACACGATCATTTCTCCGGATGCTAGCTCAAGAGTATAGTTTAGATTTTCACTCTTGCTTTTCGAACCATAAGCATTTGCCAATATAAACTCCGGCCATTTATATGTTAACTCCCTCAAACGTAACTCTATTTCTTCCATATGCGGGCAATTATAAGCTAAAATAAGCTCAAGCCCTCCTTCCGGACGCTGTATGCGCTCTAATATATTCCTAAGCGTATCCTCAATTACCTCAATTTCATTGGGAAGATAAGCGCTGACGATGAATGTGGTTTTCGGTACAGGGAGATGCTTTGCTGCGGGTAATTCCTTGAAAATTTTATGCCTGAACGCGCTTAAAGAATAGCTATAAGACAATCCAGCTTGAGATACAAATAACCAAATGAAAAAATAATAGGCAAAATTTAAAAAAGGCGGCCAGTACAAGCCTACAAAATAGAAAACAAAGGTAGGGATAATTAAAAGAAAAAATATGACCTCAAGAATCTTAAACCATTCAATCCTTCTTTTACTCAATATTTATTTCTCCAGAATGGATATCATTCTTTTACACAACTCCACATGCTTTTTTTCGTCTTTGGCGATAGCGGAAAATATTTTGCGCTGGGCCGGATCCCGGGTTAATTTTGCCAAATCAGTATAGATAGCAAAAGCGTTCATATCGGTAACGTGGATTTGCCGCAATCTGGCTACGAATGTTTTTCGATCCATACTAGGACAGACCTTCCTTGATTCCCGATACTATTTTTTTATGGCGCAAGGTATCATATCTGATAATAGAGAGAGTCTTTTCGACAAACTGGCGGTCTTTTCCGCATAGAATTGCCGACAAAGATTCCTGCTGACAAAGCTCAATCAACTTACTAACCATCTCCTCTTCCATCTCAAACGCCCGGTTTAATTTATCCAAAAATTCTTTGTCCATAAATTCCCAAGGTTCAAATTAGATTATTAACGGGTGTTACAGCTTGGCAACAGTTCTGCATCACTAAAGAAGAACAAGTTGCTGCGCAGCCCTGCCCGTAATTTTAACCGAGTAGGGCGAAGTAAATCGGAGAGGCAGGGAGAACTAAACCCCCTTTTTCCTGAACGTTATTATAGCAAGCAGTTATGATTGCACAACTCATTTGGTATACAGAAATCGTACATTCTTTACTTATTAAAATAAAACGGCTTTCCGCTTTCTATGCCTTTTTTGAGTTCATCGATTATCCCGGGATTAACAGGATAGCCTAATTGTTGCGCTTTTTGGAAATCCGTCAAAGCTTTGGTTAATTCGTTTATGGACGCATATGCCAATCCTCGATCATAATAGACACCAGCGTCATAAGAATTTAGTTCTATAGATTTATTAAAATTTAAAATTGCTTGGTTAAATTCTTTTTGATAAAAATAAGCAAGACCTAAGTTATGATAAGCTGCTGCGTAACTGGGCACCAGTTCAATAGCCTTATTAAAATCTAAGATACCCTGAGAGAAATTACCTTGCTGAACATTAACTATTCCTTGCCTGTTATAGTCTCCGGCTTTTTCAGAAATGTTTTTATCGCTAGAGTTTTTATTACTAGAATCAACTTGTTGAGCAACGGCGCCGCTTTCGAC
>JBAZGZ010000235.1:0-2727 GCA_041652615.1 Candidatus Omnitrophota bacterium
TTAAGGCCTTCATTTGTTTCTTTTAATATTTCAATAAATTCATCGGTTCTGTGATGCATTATCTCTTTCGCTAAAGCTTCTCTTATCGAAGACGGAACCGGGGAAGGGCCTGGGGTCATCAAATACCTGCGTTTCATTGGGATCTCCTTTTTCAATGAGCGCATCATTTTTTCAAGCCAAAAGTGGCGTCGGAAAAATGATAGCGCGAATTGGACCAAGCACTAATTTTTTAGATAAGTGCTTGGTTAATAAATTAATAAAATGTTTATACGCTTTATTTTATATTCCCATCACAATTAAAAAAATTAGTGCTGGGTAAATTCGGCCTAACCCCGCCCTTTTAAAATGGCGGGGTTGCCCTGATTTATTTTGCCTGCTTAGTCGGCAGAATCACTTCGTCAACTATACCATATTCTTTTGCCTCAAACGCGCTCATAAAATAATCCCTGTCCGTGTCTTCTCTGACTTTTTCGACCGGCTTTCCGGTATGCGCAGCAATAATTTCATTTACCTTCTCACGCATTTTAAGTATTTCTTTGGTTTGACGTGAGATATCTTCCGCGGTTCCCTGCACTCCGCCCCATGGCTGATGAATCATGATACGCGAATTCGGAAGCGTAAATCTTTTGCCTTTTGTGCCTGCGCATAGAAGGATCGCCCCCATTGATGAGGCTTGCCCTACGCAATAAGTTGCCACATCGCACTTAACAAATTGCATTGTATCGTAAATAGCTAAACCAGCCGTAATTACCCCTCCCGGGCTATTAATATAAATATTTATATCTTTGTTTACGTCTTCCATTTGTAAAAAAAGCATTTGGGCGATTATTACATTAGCGATATTATCATCAATAGGAGTGCCGGCAAAAATTATCCTATCCTTAAGAAGCCTCGAGTAGATGTCATATGCCCGCTCCATTCTTCCTGTTTGTTCGATAACCATCGGAACATACATTTGATTTTTCATTGCACCCTCCTTTTTATAGATGCGGATTGCCGCGGATTAAAACGCGGATTTACGCAAACGGCTCGCTGGCGTTTATCCGCGTAAATATCCGCGGATATCTGCTTCTATTGTTAGCTCTTTATTCATACTGCGCAAGACTGAGCAGAAACCCCAGGATAACTTCTCCGAGATTACTCTCTGCCTTGATATTTTCTTTATTCGCAATCGCTTCCAATATATAAAATAATTTTACTTCATCTTCTGCCAAAGGTTTTAATTTTTCTTCAATATCTTTTTTGTACTTTTCTATATCTTCATCGGGGATGCTTCTTAAACGTAAATTATGAATTTCCCTGTTAACTAGCTCTTTATGATAACGCTCAACTTCATTCTGAGGAATAATCGCCTTAATATTTTTTAAAAGGTGTTGGCTTATCTGACTATCAAGGTTTCTCCTTCTTTCGTGAAACTTCTCGCTAAGTATTTCGGCCTTAATCGCGTCCTTAAAGCTTACAATGTTAGGATATCCGGCCCATTTACACAATTCATCGTCCGCAAAATCCTTATTCATAATCTTCTTAATGCCATCTTTTAAATTCGTAAGCACTTTTTCTATCTCATCCAACCCGACTTCAACTTTTTTTTCTTTTACTTTTATACCCTTATAATCAGTATCTTTAAGCTCAATCTCAGGCTTTACATCAAATTCCGCCGAAAAAACAAGACTGTTGTCTGATAATTCAACATCATACACGCGAGGCGTACCTGAGGGCGTAAGCTTGTTTTCAGATAAAGCTTTTTCATAATATATCGGGAGCATTCTATGTAAAAACTCTTCCTTAAGAACTTTCAAATGATGCTTCTCTATGATTTCAAGAGGCGCGCTTCCTTGCCTGAAACCTGGCACCTTTAAACTTTTGCCTATTTCTTCATAAATATTTTTACGTTCAGCCACAAAAGCATCACCGCTTATTTCGACCTTTATTATCCTTTTTAATTTATCAAGTTTTGTTACTTCAACTTTCATTATGCTCCTTTTTGATACACTGATTGCCACGAATTTGAAACGAATTTTCACGAATTTGCATAATATTTCCTCTCTTCATTTATTCTTAATTCGTGGTAATTCGTTCTGGATTCGGGTACATTCGTGTTTCTACATACTAAAATCTTTGCCTAAATATATCTCCCTTGCCTTTGCGTCATTAATAAGTTCACGTGAAGTCCCTGAAATCAAAATTTTTCCTTCGGCAATCAGATACGCTCTATCCGTTATCGAAAGAGTTTCTCTCACATTATGGTCTGTAAGTAATATTCCTATACCTTTCCTGCGAAGCTCTAAGATGATTTCTTTAGCTTCTCCTACCACAATAGGATCTATGCCTGAAAATGGTTCATCAAGCAGCAAAAATGAAGGATTAGTTACAAGCGCCCGTGTAATTTCGAGGCGCCTCATTTCACCACCGCTTAAAGTGTAGGCTTTATTTTTTCGCAAATGCGCGATATTCAATTCCTTAAGAAGCTCCTCAAGCCTTTTTAAACGTTCGATTCGTTCAATAGGGAGCATTTCCAGTATTGCCATTATATTTTCTTCCACGGTAAGTTTTCTGAAAATTGACGGATCCTGAGAAAGATAACCCATTCCGAATCTGGAACGTATATGAATAGGCAAATTTGTTATATTTTGGTTATCAAAGGAGATCTTTCCATCATCCGGAGCGATTATCCCCACAACCATATAAAAAGTTGTAGTTTGTCCGGCGCCATTGGGCCCAAGCAAA
>JBAZGZ010000236.1:0-2717 GCA_041652615.1 Candidatus Omnitrophota bacterium
TTTTGAGCGCTTGGACAGTTCATTTTTTGTTATTTTTTTAATCTCTTTTAGTTTTGAAGCAACTTTTAGCCTTCGTAAAAACGGAAGCCGCGAGGTTAGCAATATTCCATTTAAATGATCGATTTCGTGTTGAAAAATTATAGATAATACCCCTTCTAATTCAAGGTCTATCGGCTCCCCATACTCATTTAAATAAGAAACCCAAACTTTTTTTGAGCGATCAACCTCCACTTCGAGCTCAGGAAAGCTCAAGCACCCTTCCAAAAATTTCGTCTTACCTTCCTTCTTGGTTATACAGGGATTAACCATCTTGAAAATTTTATCTTCTATCTCTATAATTGCCAAACTTAAATCAAGCCCCACCTGATTTGCAGCAAGCCCCACGCCATTTGCTTCTATAAGAAGCAAACGCATCTCATTAAAAATCTTTCTAATACCGTCATCAACAGATTTTACTTTCCGGCACTTTTTGCGCAAATTCTGGTTAGGCCACGTGATTATTCTTAATTTTGTTTCCATCGTCAAGCTCCACGAAAGAAGGTTTCTGCTTTTTTATCTCATCATCATTATACATACCATAGGAAAGTATGATAAGCTTATCTCCAATAACTCCGGTACGCGCCGCAGGGCCGTTTAGACAGATTACGCCGCTAAAGCGTTTGCCCGGAATAACATAGGTTTCTATACGGGAACCGTTGTGAAGGTTAAGTACTTCAACCTTTTCATTCTCAAGCAAATTGGCCCGTTCTATTATTTCCTCATCTATTGTAATGCTTCCTTTATAATAAAGCTGCGCTTCTGTTACAGTTGCATAATAAATTTTTGATTTTAACATTGTCCGTATCATTGTATCTCCTTTTGTTCTAGATGCGGATTACCGCGGATCAAAACGCGGATTTACGCAAACGAATTTGCTTACGTTTATCCGCGTCTATATCCGCTTCTATAATTTCATTTAACTAACGCATAAGAAAGCGTTGCAATCATAAGCTCTTCATCAGTAGAAACAACTAAAACTTTTGTTTGATTCTTAGCTATCTTACGAATATCCTTTCTGAATTCATTTATAATATCAGGATTGTTTTCTCCGATGCCTGCGGTAAAACAAATTGCATCCGCGCCACCCAAGATAAGATAATACGCTCCTATATATTTCTTTATTCTATACATGAACATAGAAAGCGCAACCTTGGCTGCTTCATTTCCTTTTTTTGCTTTTTCTTTAAGGGTTCTAACATCATTGCTTATGCCGGAGACCCCAAGAAGCCCGCTTTTTCTATTTAGAATCTCATCCATATGGGTAATACTTATTTTCTCTTTTTCCATGATATAAAATACAGCAGCAACATCAATGTCACCGGAACGCGTTCCCATTATCAGCCCCTCTAGAGGGGTAAAACCCATCGAAGTATCAACTACCCTGCCTTTATCAATAGCTGTGATGCTACAACCATTGCCAAGATGGCAGGTAATTATTTTAAGTTTGTTTAAGGGTTTCTTTAATATTTGCGCAGCATGTTCGGCAACAAATTGATGAGATGTTCCATGAAAACCATATTTTCTTACGCCGTATTTGCGATAATACTCCATAGGTATTGCATAAAGATAAACATGTTCAAGGATAGTCTGGTGGTAAGCTGTATCAAATACGGCAATTTGTTTTATCTTAGGAAGCATTTCCTTGCAGCCAAGTATCCCTGCCAGATTTGCAGGATTATGCAGTGGCGCAAGCATACTGCATTCTTTTATCTTTTCAATAACCCGTTCATCAATTACGATGGGCTTCTTGAAAGTTTCACCGCCATGCACAACTCTATGGCCGATTACAGATATTTCATGTATATCTTTAACTATTTTTTCGCTAATAAGCCTCTCAAAAATTAATTTTACCCCTTGAGAATGAGTTTGGATAGGAGAATCAGCTTCGCCTATTTTTTCGATTAAGCCTTTTGATATTAAACGCTTCTTAGGGAACTTAAAGAGTTTGTATTTTATCGAGGAGCTGCCGCAATTTATAACTAATATTTTCATATTAAATTTACTGTGTTAACTTCGCTTTTTGCGCGCGTATCACCGTAATCGCGGTACAATCTATTACATCATCAACATCGCAACCCCGCGATAAATCACTGCAAGGTTGAATTGTTCCAAGAATAATAGGGCCTACGGCGCGAGCATTCGCTAATCTTTGTGTAATTTTATAACAAATATTTCCGGCATCCAGGTTAGGGAAGATCAAAACATTGGCACGCCCCGCAACTTCACTATCCCCAAGTTTTCTTTTTGCCACCTCAGGAACAAGCGCGCTATCTACCTGAAGCTCTCCGTCAATAGCAAACCCGCTGTTCTTTGATTTTGCGATTTCCACTGCTTCTTTTATTTTATCCACCCAACGGCCTTCGGCGCTTCCCTTTGTAGAAAAACTTAAAAGCGCGGCGCGAGGGGTAAATTCTAAAATCTCTTTTGCAAACCGTGAAGTTGATATTGCAATAGTAGCTAATTGTTCGCTGGTTGGATAAGGAATTACTCCGCAATCCGCGTATAAAAAAACTCCGTTTTCTCCATATGTACAATCAGGCACTGCCATAATAAAACAACTGGAAATAAGACCGAGGCTTCTGTCTAACTCAAGACAACTAAGCGAGGCCTTTATGACGGCTGAGGAAGTAATCTGCGCTCCTGCGACAAAACCATCGGCGTAACCTCGCCTAGCCATC
>JBAZGZ010000237.1:0-2713 GCA_041652615.1 Candidatus Omnitrophota bacterium
TTCTTTGTATTTTTCCGCGGTCTTTTTAATCACGTCTTCGGGAAGATTTGGGGCGGGAGGGTTTTTGTCCCAGTTTATCGATTCAAGGTAATCGCGCACAAATTGCTTATCGTAGCTCGCTTGAGCTCTGCCTGGTTTGTAATCAGATTTTGGCCAGAATCTTGATGAATCCGGGGTAAGCACTTCATCAATAAGAATTATCTCCTCTCCATCCAGGCCGAATTCAAATTTTGTATCGGCGATAATGATGCCTTTTGTCTCCGCATGCGCAGCTGCTGACTTATAGATTTTTAAAGTTGCCTCTTTTATAAAATTGCTGGTCTTTAGCCCAAGTTTTTCCTCGACATAGGAAAAACTAATATTCAAATCATGTCCATGCTCTTCTTTTGTCGCCGGCGTAAATATCGGCTCAGGCAGTTTATCGCTTTCTTTTAGCCCTGCGGGTAATTTTATACCGCAGATACTTTGGGTTTTGTTATATTCTTTCTGGGCTGAACCGGCAAGATAACCGCGCACCACGCATTCAAAAGGGATAACTTTAGTCTTTTTGACCAGCATTGACCGGCCGGTAAGTGTTTCTTTATATTTTTTTAAATTTTCCGGGTACTCATTAACATTGTCAGTTATTAAATGGTTTGAAATTATATCTTTCGTAAAGTTAAACCAGAAAACAGAAATTTTATTAAGTATTGCGCCCTTATCCGGGATCGCGTTGGGAAGGATTACGTCAAAAGCGGAAATCCTGTCGGTAGAAACAACTAAAAGGTTTTCTCCGGCTTCATAAACATCTCTTACTTTTCCTTTACGGAAAAGTTTCAAATCCGGAAAATTTGTAGAAAGGACTGGTTTACCCATGTTTTTTGTGTAGGGGCGGGGCTTGTCCCCGCCCGTAATAATTATGGGATGGGGCAAGCCCATCCCCTACATATTAAGATTTCAATTTCTTCTCTAAAATATCGAACTCCTCATAGAACTCCTTAGGCGTATGCTTGCCGAATTTCTCAAAAAATTCTTTCGCGTCTTTAAGCTCAGCATCCCACATCTCTTCATCTATGGAAAATACTTTTTTAATATTCTCCGGCGGCACCTGGAGGCCTTCGGTTTCAAAGCTTGAAAGGCTTGGAACAAAACCGATGTGCGTCTCTGTTGCTTCGGCTTTATTCTTTGTGCGCTCGATAATCCACTTAAGCACGCGGATGTTCTCGCCGAAACCCGGCCATAAAAATTTTCCGTTATCGTCCTTCCTGAACCAGTTAACAAAGAAAATTTTGGGAGGATTTTTTAATCTTTTACCGAGTTTTAACCAATGGCTGAAATAATCGCCCATATTATATCCGCAAAAGGGGAGCATCGCCATCGGGTCTCTGCGTAACTGTCCGATTTTGTGCTGAGCGGCAGCTGTGGTTTCCGAACCCATCATTGCCCCGCAAAACACGCCATGTTTCCAGTCAAAACTTTCATAGACAAGCGGTATAAGTGACGAACGCCGGCCTCCTAAAATAATCCCTGAAATCGGTACGCCTTGAGGGTTATTGAACTCATCCGATAATGACGGGCATTGTTTCACGGAAACAGTAAAGCGTGAATTCGGATGCGCGGCATGTCTGCCTTCGCCTTCAACAAATTTATTTCCCTGCCAATCAAGTAGACTGGCCGGATAATCTTTAGAAAAACCTTCCCACCATGGCTCATTAGTATCAGTATCCAATGCTGTGTTTGTAAAAAGTGTAGGATAGAATGTGCCTGTCTTAAGCGTATCAATCATTGTCGGATTGGTGCCTTGGGCTGTTCCCGGAGCAACTCCGAAAAATCCCATCTCAGGATTGGTTGCCCAAAGCCGGCCGTCCTTTCCAACTCTCAGCCAGGCGATATCATCACCAATTGTCCAGATTTTATATCCCGGTAAAGCTGATCTCATCATTGCAAGATTTGTTTTACCGCAGGCGCTAGGCAGTGCCGCGACAAGATAGCTTACGTTTCCTTGCGGGTCCTGAACACCGATAACAATCATATGTTCGGCAAGCCATCCCTCACGAAAACCCATACAGGATGCAAGCCGCAAAGAAATACATTTCTTACCAAGGAGCGCGTTTCCTCCATAACCTGAACCAATACTCCAGATAAGATTTTCTTCGGGAAAATGCATTATACGGCGATGCTCAGGATTGAGATCGCCGATTGAGTGTAATCCTTTTATGAAGTCTGAGCGATTGCCTATACGCGTGAGCACATCAGAGCCCATACGCGTCATGATGCGCATACTCACCGCGACATAACTTATGTCTGTCACCTGAACGCAGAATTTCGCAAATGACGAATCCGGATTGCCCATAACAAAGGGGAGAACATACATAGTTCTGCCTTTCATGCAGCCCTTGCTTAAACCGGTCATTAAATTTTTTGCCTCTAGCGGTGACATCCAATTATTGTTGGGACCTGCGGTTTCTTTATTACTGTGGCAGACAAAAGTAAGGTTTTCCGTGCGGGCAACATCTGAAGCATGGCTTCTGTGCAGATAGCTGTTTGGCCAATTCTTATGATTTAATTCATAGAATATCGGTTTACCGTCAATTTTTTCTTCTTTAATACCTTTTTCAACAAGACGGCGCGCTTCCTCTTCTGAACCATCACACCAATAAATTTGTTTCGGTTCAGTCAGCCGCGCAACTTCATCAATCCATTTTTCTACTGCGTTTGCCATTTAATTCATTCT
>JBAZGZ010000238.1:0-2691 GCA_041652615.1 Candidatus Omnitrophota bacterium
TCGAAGTTATGCGCCACAATCCCAAAGAACCGAAATGGCCGGACAGGGACAAATTCCATTTATCGAAGGGCCATTGCTGCCCCGCTCTGTACGCGGTACTGGCTATTTGCGGATATTTTCCAAAAGAAAATCTTTGGACATTGCGTAAGTTTAATTCTATGCTGCAGGGCCATCCTGACAAGCGGGTTCCCGGAGTTGAGCTTGCAAGCGGGTCATTGGGCCAGGGCTTGTCGATTGCTTTAGGCATGGCGCTCGGAGCTAAAATTGATAAAAAAGATTCCCGTATTTATTGTTTAATGGGTGACGGTGAGATACAGGAAGGAAATATCTGGGAAGCAGCCATGGCTGCGGCGCATTTTAAGGCGGATAATCTTTGCGGGATAGTCGATTATAATCATTTTCAGATTGATGGCAGGACTGAAGATATTATGAATATAGAACCGCTTGTAAATAAGTGGGAAGCTTTCGGGTGGCACGTAATTTCCTGCGACGGGCACAATTTAGAAGAGCTGCTTAACGCGTTTAATGAAGCTAAAACAATTAAGCATAAACCAACTGTTATCATTGCGCATACTGTTAAAGGCAAGGGTGTTTCTTTTATGGAGCACGTGGTTGATTTCCATGGCAGGGCTCCAACGGAAAAAGAGCGAGAGATTGCCATAAGGGAACTTAGTGAAATAGAGAAGACAGAGCGTGAATCGGAGTAATATGGAACAATTATATCAGAGAGACGTTTACGGAAAAACAATTGTCGAGCTAGGAAAAAAAGATACCAATATAATTGTTTTTGATGCTGACCTTTCAGGCTCAACCAGGACAGCTTTGTTTGCCAAGGAATTTCCTGAGAGATTTTTTAATTTTGGAATCGCAGAACAAAACATGATGGCAACCGCGGCAGGCATGTCAAGTTGCGGAAAAGTTATATTCGTTTCAACGTTTGCGATGTTTGCCAGCGCAAGAGCTTTGGACCAGGTAAGAAACAGTATTTGTTATAACAACCTTAATGTTAAAATTGTCGCGACCCATAGCGGAGTAACCGTGGGCGAAGATGGAGCATCACATCAGGCCTTAGAAGACATAAACTTCATGCGGGCTATTCCGAACATGAAAATAATTGTTCCTTGCGACGGGGTTGAAACGCAATCTGCGGTTCTTGCAGCCTATGAAACTCCCGGACCGTTCTATGTGCGTTTAGGTAGAGCAAAAGTCGCAACGCTCCAGGAAAAAAAGGATTTTGTTTTCGGTAAAGGATATTGCATGCGTGAAGGAAAAGATCTCGCGATAATTGCCTGCGGCGTTATGGTAGAGGAGGCGCTCTTAGCTGCCAGCGCGCTAAAGGAAAAAGGAATAACCGTAGGCGTTTACAATATGCCTACCATAAAACCTATTGATGCTCAATTAATAGTGGATGTCGCTAAAAAATATGGAAAAATTCTGGTTTGCGAAGAGCATCAGGTTACCGGCGGCCTGTATTCTTCTGTCAGTGAGGTCCTGGCCAATAAGTATCCGGTTTTTATTGAACGCGTAGGCGTTGAAGACAAATTTGGCCAATCAGGACAGCCTAAGGAATTAATGGAATGCTATGGTCTATCAAGCGGTTGTATCGCGAAAAAAGCAGAGCAGATACTGCGTAAATAAAGTCACACTGCTAAGCCCTGCTAAAATAAATCTTTACTTCAATATTTTAGGAAAATATCCCTCAGGTTTCCATAGGCTAGAAAGTATTGTCGAGAGGATTTCTCTTTGCGACAAAATTATCCTGGAAATTGCACAACACAATGATATAAAAATTTTCTGCAATCTGAAAGATCTGGAAAATAAAAACAATCTTTGCGTTAAAGCCGCAAAACTTCTCAAAGAAAAGTATCGCATAAAACATGGTTTCAATATTTATCTTACAAAAAACATACCTGTTGGCGCCGGGCTTGGAGGAGGTTCTTCTAATGCCGCTTCAATTATTCTTGGAATAAATAAGCTCTGCCGGTTGCATTTAAATCAGAAGGTTTTATATAATTTAGGCGGTAGGATTGGGAGTGATGTTAATTTTTTTCTTGCGCAAACTGATTTCGCGCAAATTAGCGGTAGAGGTGAAAAAGTGCAGCAAATTCAAGGTAAATCATTGAAGCACACGATCATCTGGCCTAACATAAACCTTTCTACCAAAGATGTTTACGGGGCTTATAAAGCAAAATTGACAAAGTTTATCAAAAGTGATACACTATTTAAATTCGCATTGGAGAGGGGCGATCTTGTTCTTATACGAGCAAGTATCTTTAATGCTCTAGAAAAGCCGGCTCTTTCTCTTTGCGGCAAGCTACGGACAACAAAGACTAAACTTCTTGACAATAATATTTTTGCACGAGTTACAGGTTCCGGCAGCGCGTTATATACAATATCAGAAAATTCGGTTTATCAGCTAGTGAGACGCATCTTACCAAAAAATTGGTTCATCTGCGAAGTACATACTTTAACCCGTAGTTGCTCGAAGAATCTCGGATAAATCACAGAAAAGTTTTTGAAATTTTAGTGAAGCAGGTATTCGGTTAATTTGCCGGGCTGCATCAGCCCTAAGCGTAAATTTTAATAAATACCGAGGTGGAGTGGCCGAAGGTATTTTTTTAAAACTGCATTAACGCAAAGCCAATTTGTTTACCTGCCAAAGTACGGGTAGCCTGTTTGCCGATTAAGTAA
>JBAZGZ010000239.1:0-2665 GCA_041652615.1 Candidatus Omnitrophota bacterium
AAACGCGCTTTTTATATTTAAACTTTCTTTGCTTACGCCATGTAATATCCACGCAGTTACAAGATTAACCACCAAGCCGATTGTGGCGATAATAAACATATCCAAACTTACTACCTGTTTGGGATGGATCATCCTTTCTACGGCCTCAATAAAAATCCATATTGTAATTCCAAAGATAAAAAGACTGTTGAAAAGAGCGGCCAATATCTCAATGCGGTAAAATCCGAAGGTCCGGTGGTGGCATACCGGCCTATTCGCGCATACAATCGCGGCAGCGCTTATTGCCAGCGCGAAAAAATGCGTAAACATATGTCCGGCATCACTTATCAAAGCTAAACTATTTGTAAAAATACCTCCGGCTATTTCTATAAGCATGGTAATGCCGGTAATTGCCATAGCCGTCCTTAATTTCTTTTTCTCTAAAGACCGGTATTCAAAAATTTCATCCGCAATTGTTGCTTTTAATTTTGGCCTGTGAAAATGTTTCATATTTATTTATCTATTTTTCAGAACGGATGTCGCGGATTGTTACGGATTCATACGGATAACCATTAAGTTTTATCCGTGACATCCGTAACCATCCGTCTCTATCCGCGCCAAAAAAATATTCTTATTTGTTTTGCTAAAAAATATTTATACCTACTTTAGCTAATAGCTTAGCCAGTTTGGCAACCGGCAATCCAACTACATTATAGAAGCAGCCTTCAATCCGGTCAATAAATATACCCCCAAAGCCCTGGATATCGAAACTACCGGCATGATCTAAAGGAGAAACCTTTGTGAAATATTTTTTTATCATCCTGTCGCTTAAAGGAATCATATAAATCTTGGTTTTTTCATAATCAGTCAATGTCTTCCTTTTATCTATATCGATTACAGCAATGCCTGTGTAAACCCATTGGGGTTTCCTTGAAAGCAACTTAAGCGTATTGGCTGCATCTTTCATGTTGCGCGGTTTACCGATTATTTTTTTATCCGCGAGCACAACCGTATCAGCGGCTATGACTATCCCTCTCTCAAACCTTGCAGCTACATCTTTTGCTTTTGCCAAGGCGTTACTTATAACCAGGCCCTTACAGCTACCTAAGAGTTTATGGTCCTCTTTTACATTGGAAGACGCAGTTACGAAATTAATTCCTAACTGCTTAAGGAGTTTCTTCCGAGCCTTTGATTTTGAAGCAAGTATAATTTTTCTCATTTTGTTTTTATGACGGATGTCACGGATTGTTACGGATTCACCCTGTTAGATAGTAAACATCTAACAGGGTTCAAACGGATACATTCATCCGTGACATCCGCAACCATCCGTTGCATCCGTGCCAAAAAAATATTCTATATGTTTTATATACTTCTCCCGCACACAACACCTGACGCCCAGGCCCAGGCAAGGTTATACCCGCCTCTTTTTCCGGTTACGTCTAAAATCTCACCCGCAAAATATAAATTTTCCTTTAGCCTGGATTCAAGGTTTTCGTTATTAACCTCGTCAACCTTTATCCCGCCGGAGGTAAATTCAGCCTCATTCCAACCCCTGGTTCCAATTATTTTAAATTGTTTTGCTTTTAAAGCTGCGCTTATTTTATCAACATCTTTTCCATCAAGCACTTCTGTAAGCAATTTTGAAAATTTATTAGGAAGTATGCCCGCTAATAGATCTTGTGATTTAAAACCATTTTTCAGCCGTTCTCCAATCTCACGATTTAATTCCTCTGCACTCAAAAACGGAACCAGGTCTATCTCTACATATACCTCTTTTTTATTTTTCCGGTTTATTGCTATAGAAACAGGTTCACTTATATCCAAGATAACTGTTCCGGATAAACCGTATTTTGTAAAGAGAAGTTCACCTTCTTCTTCCAAAATAATCTCTCCATCAATAATACATTTTGCACCGGCATATATTTTTTGCCCCTGTAAAAAATGGCAAAACGCATCTTTGGTAACTAATGGCACGCAGCTTGGAACAGGGGTAATCACGCTGTGGCCGAATTTAACCGCCTCTTTATACAAACTATCAATCGAGCTTAAAGCAGGGTAGGTTTTTCCTCCGCTTGCCAATATTACTTTTTTAGCTTGTATGCTTTTTGTATTTTTAGCTTTTATTGAAAAATTTTCTCCCGCCTTAGACAAGCCAGCTACTTCAAAATCAAATTCAAGCGGTATCGCAAGCTTATCCAGCCATATTTCAAATATTTTCGTCACTGACGAAGCCTGGTTTGTGATAGGAAAAATCCGGCCGGCATCAGAATATACGCACAAACCGAGATCTTTAAAAAATTTTAGTATGTCGTTTTTACCGAATTTTGAAAAAATAGATTTTACAAGGGTTTGAGCGTTTTGGTTGTAGAAGGATTCATTAAGCGTATCATTAAGGAGGTTGCATCTTCCTGCACCGGTGACAGCAATTTTTCTACCTAATATTTTTTGCTTTTCAAGCAAGATTACTTTTTTGCGAGCTTGGGCGGCAGTTATTGCCGCGCAAAGCCCTGCGGATCCGGCACCGATTATAGCAGCATCATATATCATAAAAAGCAGTTTGTTCCCTTCGGGGAGGCTTCGCACTAGTTGGTAGTTTGTAGTTTGTTGAATTAAAAATCTAATTTTTTTAAACCAACTACTAATGGTTCACAAGCTCACCATCCGACGAACCATCCTGAGCCTGTCG
>JBAZGZ010000240.1:0-2626 GCA_041652615.1 Candidatus Omnitrophota bacterium
GAGGCGAATATATCAGTTTTTTAGAGCCGGATGATATTTGGGAAAAGGATAATGCCGCGATAAAAATTAGTTTCCTTGAGAATAACGGGATAGATCTTGTGTATTCTGATATTCAGGCCATAGGAGACTCTGTGACAATAGATATGCGGCGTCTGACAATCAATTCATTTTCCAGAGTTTCTGCTGGTGTTCCATTTTTCGCATTACCGGAGCTATTTGTTGATAATTTTGTGCCATCATTTTCTACGGTAATCGCCAGAAAGAAAGTTTTCGATAATATTAAATTCATTTCTGATAAGAAATGCGCAATATGGCTTGATTGGTTTTTATGGCTTCAGATAAGTTTACATATGAAGTTTTTATTCGTTCCTCAGAAATTAGTTCGTTGGAGGCTATATCAGAGGAGCTATTGTAACGCATTTATTTACCGAAGCGGCGTAATGAGGAGGATTTTATTTGACCTGCGATACCGGCTTATGATTTTTAGAGAAATTATTTTTTCAAGCCAGGGAAATCTTTGGCAAAAAATTACCTTGTCTTTTATGTTCGTACGGGCATCTTTTAAGAAAGGTTTTTTATTCTTGTACCATCGGTTTAAGAAAATATAAAAATTCAAAAGTAAAGTAATTATGCTTACGCAGAAGCCAATATCAAAACTAAATTTTGAATTATTAACCGGCACATTCGTTTATGGTTTTTCCGGATTTTTTAGCGCCGCGCTCTCCTTTTTGTTACTACCGGTATTAACACGTTATCTTAGTCCGTACGACTACGGCATTATTGAGACATTTATAACTGTAGTTACTTTGCTAACCGGCGTGATTATTGCCGGAGAAAATACTCTCTTAACTAAAGAATATTTTAATTTAGACGTTCATGGAAGAAAAAATTATGTAGAAAATGCCTTGGGGTTTGTAACTTTAACCGGCGCGTTTATCCTGATTTTGTTTTTAATTCTAAGTGCGGTCAGTAATATTTTACCGGCCATATTAAAAATCAGTAATAGCCTTATCCTATGGGTTATTATAGTTTCTTTTAGTACAGCGGTTATTTCAATACTGCTCACCCTTTTCCAGGTCGAAAGGAAATTTAAACTTTTTTCTGTGTTTGTTAATGTCCAAATCTTGTGCGATGTCGGTATATCGTTATTTTTGATTATTGTTGTTAAGATGCAATGGGAAGGCAGGATTGCCGGTATGGTAGCAAGCAGCCTGGTATTTTTAGCTTTAGCATTGTTGATTTTTAGAAAAAGAAACGTAACGATACGGTTTCCAAAAAATTATGCAAAAGCAATTTTTATCATCGCGCCGCCGTTTGTATTGGCTCACACCTCAGGTTGGATTAATGAAATGGTTAATAAGATAATGATAAACAATATTCAGGGGATAGAGGCTACGGGAATATATTCGATTGGCTATCGCTTTGGAGTAGTAATATTGTTAATTCAGGAAGCCTTTGGAAAGGTGTGGTTTCCGTTTTTCTATGAAAACATCAAAGAAAATTCCGAGCTGCATAACCGGATGATTGTCAAAAATACTTATCGATATTTTGCCGCGCTGATAATTTTTTCGCTTATCTATGGTTTTTTCGGAAACAGGCTTTTGCACATGTTTGTAGACAAGCGGTTTTTTGCCGCAGGGCAATTTGTGTTTTTAATAAGCATGGGGTATTGTTTGTATGGGGTCTGGAAGGTCTTTATCGGATATCTTATTTACAAAGGAAAAATAAAAACTTATTCAAATATTGTTATTTTCGTCGCTCTTACCAATATCGTGCTTAACTATTTTCTCTTAAAAAAAATAGGTTTAATCGGCGCTGCCTGGGCAACATTTATTTCTTTTGCTATCGGGGCCATCTTGACGATATTTTTTGCCGTGAGAAGTCATCGGATGCCCTGGGCGTTATCCAAAAAACATAACCAATGAAAATAACTTTTGTTTATCCCGGTATTACTATTATCGGATTTAACAGTCTTGGCGGTAATGGTCATGATACGTTATCTGTCAATCTTGGTATGGGGTATATGAGCAGTTATATAAAGCAAAATTCCCGTCATAGCGTTGATTTGATAGATCTTCGCGATATTTCCGGCTGGCAGGAATATCGGCATCAGATAACAGAAAGAAATCCCGATATAGTTGGCATTTATTGTAATACGGTAAATTATGATAACGCCATTAAATGCGCGCAAATTGCCAAAGAAAAAAACAAGATTGTGGTTGCGGGCGGCCCCCATGCCACGCTTACCCCGGACTCTTTGATAAGTACCGGTTTTGTTGATTATGTAATAACCGGAGAGGGGGAAATTTCTACCCTAAAACTTATGAATAATCTCGAGGCAGGTAAAGTTTCCGATAGGGTAATTATCGGAGAAAAAGTAGATGAGCTTAATGCTTTGCCTTTTCCTGACAGGGGCATTTACAATATGAATCGAATTATGCATAGCGCAGGGATATTCCCTTATCCAAATAAATATATAGGCATTATCGCAAGCAGAGGCTGTTTTTATAATTGTTCTTTTTGCCAGCCACTTGAGCGAAAAATTTTCGGTTCTAAAGTGCGGATCCGGTCGGTTGAAAATATTATTGAAGAAGTAAAAGAAGTTATTAAAAAATACGGCGCAAAC
>JBAZGZ010000241.1:0-2609 GCA_041652615.1 Candidatus Omnitrophota bacterium
GGTTCTCTCGGCCCTTACAACCGACAAGGTAGAGGCGCCGATGCAAATACCGAGACTATTCATGATTCCACTTCCCCGATGCTGGCGCTAAATCTCAGAACTTACATGTATTTTCCGTTTATTGCATTAAATTTTACGTCAGATATGCCTTGCGAAATTTATCCTAACATATTATCATGTATTTGTTTCAAGCATACTATAATCTTTCTCTGAAGGCGAATATTTTTCACTTTTACCAACGGGTTATTAAATTTGAATTCCTACCTAAAAGTGGCAATTAAAGCTTAATACCTTTTTAATATTCATATGTTACCAAATTTACCATTTACCCATGTTAGAAACTATTTATAATGTTATCAAGTACTTATGAGTGTAATGGCCAGTTTTAGGTCTTATATTAAACCGTCTTTAGGAGGGAATTGCATTGAGTCTAAAAATGCTCGAAATTAATCCTTTTGAAAAAGAATGGCAGGAAATAGAACTATCCAAAGGGATAGTAGATTTGTATCGCCTTGAGACATGGGCCAAGAATTTTTCGCTGATGACTGCGGGCTATCGGAGCCGGTTAAACCCAAATGATGCTAATGATCCTGCGGAGGATTTCAATTCACTTATAGTCGCTATTTTAGGTGAAGCTAAAGCCAGGGTTTTCAGGCGGAAGCTTGCGCATGGAGAACAAGCTCACGTACTTATCGGGGGAGAAACGCGGCCGCATACCCAGGATTTCATAGCTGTTCTTTCGCGGGTTTATGCCGCTCACGACATAAGAGTGCATCTTAGAGCACATATCAGGACAACCCCTATCTGGTATTCTTCTTTCGGAATTTTTTATAAAGGATACCAAAGCGGCGATAACCTCACGGCAAGTCATTCACCCTTTTTCAAGGGGGGATGGAAGCCTATGGACTCGTCCGGCAAGCAGCTCCTCGCAGAAGAGGAAGAAATCATTTCTGAAGTTAAGAATATCGTAAATAACCGGGAAAAAATTCGACTTGCTCCATGGGAATTAAAAGATAAAATCTTTTATGATTTCGATGTTGACGAAGCCTACGTGAATTACCAAAAATCAGTGCTTGTCGGCAAGTCTAGGGATGATATCAAAAAAGCGGTGGAGAAAGGTTACCGTTGCGCGGTTTGCACGGTCGGCGGGTCGATGAAATCTACAACGGAACGGTTGTTTCCCATGTTCGGCATTCCCACAGGCGAAAACGGCGCCATTCATTATCTCTTTGGTGAAGAAGATTCGCAATACCATAAACTGGGACAGAAGGACGGGAAGAATTTCGGACCTGATCCCAGCAAACCGGAAGTCTACAAGAGCATAGGCGCCCAGGAAATTCTCCTCAAGGGCCAGGCCGACATCGTCTTCATTTGGGACCCGGATGGCGACAGGTTCAACATAATCACCACGACCAATGCAAAGCAAGCCGAACAGGCTAAAGCATTCGGTGTCGAGGTCGAGTCCTATCAAGGCGACAGAGCCATAGTATATTTCAATCCCAATCAGCTCTTCTTCATGCTGACTGCATACCGCATCGATGTCCTCAAGGCGGCTGGATTGCTTAATGCCTATGACTGGTTTATTGCTCCTTCCATTTCCGCATCCCGTTCTATCGCGGAACTTGTATCAAAAGAGAACATTCCGATTGCCCTGATCCGCGTCGGCTTCAAGTATATGGGAACGTTCTCCGAATGGCTTGAAAATCGCTCCAGTACAAATGAGCCTTTCATTAACGCCATCGGGGATGAATTTTATATAGGAAACAAGCCCCGCGCCTTGATCATGTGCGAAGAGTCCGGCGGCGCCATCTTCGGCGGAACCGAGTTAATCAGGAACGAAACCGGAGAAAAAGGATTGATCGCTCTCCGCGAAAAGGACGGCATGCAATTCGGCCTTGTGACCTTGGCTTTATCGACGCATTTGTATAATAATAAACAATCCCTCTCTGATTATTACTGCAACCTGGTGGAGAAACACGACATACGGCACAGGTTTTTTAACCGGCGCGATGTTATGCTTTATAAAGAAGACTTGATGGATCCTGAAGATTTGAAAAAGGCAAAATCCGACGGGGAAAGAAAAAGAAATCTTACCATGGATTTCTTCAAAAAACTGGCGGAACAGGCCGCTGCCGGGAAGCCGCTTGACGAGATACGCGACATAATCAACGCAAAATTGGTCGAGGGATACAAACCTATCCCCAGAATACAGCGGATCTGCAATGTAGGTGAAGGCAAACAACTGGAAGGAACGCTTATGGAATTCGATGAGTTCTGGTTCCTGATACGCGCTTCGGGAACGGATGCTCTGCTCAGGTATTATATTGAAGGAAAAGATAAAGATGTAACTAAAGCCTACCAGCAGTCGCTAATAAACCTGAAAATCTGAAATCTGATCAGGAGGACGGCGAATCATGACTTCAATAGGCTTGGTTGGGTGGCTAAGAGAATAAAATAAGGCATAAGGGGGGCGATAAATGAAGATATTTATTAGCTGGTCTGGTGAATTGAGCCAAGAAATTGCTGAAGCGCTAATAACTTGGCTGGAATCTATTTTCGGCAATAATATTGAAGTGTTTTTTTCTCCCAAGATTGACCCTGGTACAAGA
>JBAZGZ010000242.1:0-2581 GCA_041652615.1 Candidatus Omnitrophota bacterium
ATTAACGGAAAGCCTGCGGGATTCAATCCTTGCCAATTGCGGTATTCAAGCCTGTTTTCGGGTGAACCGCGAAGACGCGCAATTATTGGCCCGCGAGATAATGGGGCCGATCTATCGACATGATACGGGCTGGGAAATAAACATCCAGTTTTTGCAGGAAGTTCCGCAAAGGTGTTGTTATATAGCCAACAAACCGGAAAACGGCGTTGTCGGCATCCGTACTTTGCCCATCCCGCATCCGTGGGAATTTATGGAATACGAAGAAGACGGCCAATGGAAATGCTGGGAAGAAGAACCTTTCGGCTGGCTTATCCGCGATGCGGGAATCGGCGCGGATTATATGCGCAACAGGGAAGAGATCGAGCGGGATTGTATCGAACGCGCTAAGGATTTGATGGCCGAGGAGGAGGCAGAAAATTACCGGAAGGATAAAGCCCCGGAATAGGGAACCAAAATTGCTTGCTAATTTGACCTACGCAGTTGAAAGCCAAAATAGGCTTAACTGCGTAACTCAAGGCACCAGCAATAAATCGGCGATACTTTAAAAGGAATGCTTGATATATTCTTAATTGTGGTTTAATATGGGTTCCTATATACTACTTCTATATATTTTATGGTAAAATAAATACGTAGGAATATAGATATTTATGTTGGCAAAATTACCATTAAAACTAAAGACGCGAAGCTATGTGAGCTTTTTGTGTTATTTGCTTGCAACGGTAGATCATTGTATCGCCTGTTTTTTATTTACCAAGGCAAAGGCAATCGGTTTGTTTGGCTATGTTTTGAACCGCACTTTTAGAAGTTCCCGTTTTTTTTCGTTATTTTGAGGGAGAGATGTCATTAACTGATATTTTATATGACAATAGCGATTTATAAAAACCAAAGGTCGAGATATTCCATGATTTCTTTGTATCGTTTTGGTATTGTTTATCAGAACGTTTCTTTAGAAGTGTATTACAATATTCAAACTATGAGCTTTCCCATTGCTTAAATCTAAAAAATAGAGTTGTAGAGTTTGCGGAGTTAAGAATAAGTAAACATTAGCCTATGCAAAGGTTAATGTTTGTTTGGAGAAATTTTGATTTAAAAATAACTAATTAACGTGATAAAAGAAAAAGGTTTAGATGAAAAACTGAAGTGGTACGATAAACGCATATATTTTTACCCGATTAAATCATGGGCATATTGGGCATTAATAGTTGTAATATATTTAGCTGTCGAGTTTTTTGTCCAGAAAAATCCATCTTCGCCAATTTGTTCAATTGAAAAGGTAACTATATTGGGATTTTTCATAATAGTAATGGTTCCACCATTACTAGATATTGCCCTTAAACTAATTTGCGAAGCAATAAAGGAAGGATTAATCGGAGGTATTAGTAAGTTAAGATCGGCGGTAATAGAAGGTCTTTCCACGAGCGATGGTTCTATGGAGAGGTTCTTTAAGTTATTAATGCAGAAAACCGTTACATTTTCGCTTATCCCGGAAGCAAAAGATTTACCAAGCGAGCAGTATGATACTTTTAAAAAATGTATTGATGGGAAAAAATATCCAGAAGCAAGATCGTTCGCTCAAAAAATGATAAACGACAATCCCAATAGCGAGTATCCGTATCTTTATTTAGGTATAGCTTATTTGAATGACGTAAATATTAAAACAGAAGAGCGATTCAATAAGGCAGAAGAAAGTTTGCTAATTGCGGAAAAGAAAAATCCTGCTAATCCCGTTACGGTATTTTACTTGGTTAATTTAGAAGATCAAAAAGGAAATAAAGATAAAGCGCTGGATTTAGTGATAAATTTTCTCAAAAATGATGTTCAGGATAAAATAGAAAAAGCGCACTTGTTGAATTACGAAGCGGTTTTATTTTGGCAAAAAGATAAAATTGATGAAGCAATGCTATTAGTCCAAGAAGCGCACAAATTGCTTGATGGACACGAAGTAATTTTTGAAGAACCTAAGTTATTTAGAAAAGATACGGTCTATATAAAAATTCATAATACATTAGGATACCTTCTTGTTTTGAGAGGTAAAGATAAATCTGAAACTGGAGAAAAAATGGATGATATTGATAGGGCCATAAAAATTGCTGAATATTTAAAGAAATTAAAGAAAACACACGATTTGGAAGATTTTTCACCTTTATATGGAATAGTTCAAGATACTATCGGTTACATATACTACAAAGTATATAAAAAAAGGAGGCAAAAGGAATTTTTATTGGCTTCGATTGATTATTTCACAGAATCTTTGAAAATTACCAAGTCTGAACTTGTGAGAGCCCACTTGCAGGAAGTTTTTGATGAATTGCAAAAATATACTCAATAAACAAGGGATAAATTCATTAGGTTTTATCATGTCATTTGCTATGACAAATTACCCGGCTAATCGTGCCAAATTGTTGTCATAGTAGATTTTCCTTATAAGCCCGATCCGTAAGAAATCAGCCGCCCTGCCCGGCCTTGCACTCTTTGACGATAGGAAAAGTGTGTTTTAAAAATTACGCCCCAAAGCGGAATTTTTAAAAGACGGGCGGGGCGGCTGATTTGCATTTCGAGCCGGAAATTTTCGGAAATGATT
>JBAZGZ010000243.1:0-2543 GCA_041652615.1 Candidatus Omnitrophota bacterium
TTTGTTGAAGGCGTTGATGAAGGCGTCTGCGATTACGGGGTTGAATTGCTTTCCTTTTTGTTTCTCTATTTCGTGGATTGCTTCTTCTTTGGTTAAACCTTTGCGGTAGGGCCTGTCTGTAGTCATGGCATCATAGGTATCAGCTACTGATATTATCTGCGCGATAAAAGGAATTTGGTCTTCTTTTAATCCTTCAGGGTAACCCGACCCATCATAGCGTTCATGGTGGTATTTTACGCCGAGTATAGGCTCATGAAATTCATCAATCTTACCTAAGATGTTTGCGCCGATTACCGGGTGTTTGTTCATTTCCTTGCGTTCATCTTCTTCAAGAAATCCCGGTTTATTGAGAATTTTCTCGGGTATCCCGATTTTTCCTATGTCATGTAGTAGGGAAGAGATACGCAGGTTTTCGAATAAATTTTTCTCGCTCTGCGGAATTTTACCCATTGCTTTAAGCTCAAGCGCTATAATTGAAGAATACTGTGTAACTCGTTCAGTGTGGCCCTGGGTGTAATGGTCCTTGGCTTCAATCGCGGAGCTTAATGCCAGAGCAGTTTGCAGAAATAACCGGTTATTCTTATGCAACTGTTCGCTTAGGTCCTGGAAGAACCACGCATTTTGGATGGCCATTACCGTGTCAGAGGAGAGGGCGGAGAGGAAGTCAAGTTCTTCGGGCAAGAAATCTTCGCCATCAAATTTTCCACCCAAGAATAAGGCAAAAATTAATTTATTCCTGAAAAATCCCGGGATGCAGGCTTTCGCGTTGTATAAAAAGAATTGGTTCCGCAACTCCTTATGGACGGGATCATGTGAGAATTGAATTGAGCTAAAGAGTATATAGTCTTTGCTTGAATCTTTATGGGTACTCTCGGTAAAATAATGTATTACAGGATTATCTTTAGAAATCTTGGTAAGGCCTTTAGGGATTTTAAATCCGGTTTGCCCACTCGAGGTATGGGCTACATAAGTATCCCGCGTTTCATCATAAAGGATAAGGCTGGCGTGTTCGAGGCTTAGTGTCCTGACAATGGTCCTTAGAATCAATTTCACCAGCGTATCTGCGCGGTGAATAAGGAGCATCTGCTTGGCAGCCTTTTCCAACTCTTTCTTGTAGTCCGTGACCCTATTTTTTATAACCAAAGGCATTTTTTCTTATTCCTTAACCGGTATATGTTTCTTTATAATTTTGCTCATTTCATCAAGATCCATAGGTTTAACAATATAGTCGCTTGCCCCCAGTGATTTAGCTTCATTTTGGACCGCGTCATCGTCTTTACCGGTAATCATTATTGCTTTTATGTTGGTATCCAGTACTTTCATCTGTTTTAAGAGTTCAAGCCCGTTCATATCCGGCATCTTAATATCAAGAAAGACCCATTCAGGCTTGGTTCGGTTAAATACATCAAGCGCTTCTTTACCGGAATTTGCTTTTTCCGCAGTTAGTCCAAGCCGCTTGAGAAACGCGCAGAGAAAGTTTGCTACTTCAACTTCATCGTCAACTACGAGAATTTTCATCATTCCTCCTGTTTTGAAAAAGTATGCCTGCCATTAAACTCGGGTATTTTTTCTTTATCCGTTTCAACTTATTTCCTTTTGATTATAAATTGAAATTAATTCTTTTGCTTTAGATAAAAATTCTTGGGCGGATTTAAGCAATTTCTCGCATCCTTGTTTTGACCATCTGTGGTAATAGTCCGCCTCTTCTCTTAGATCTTTAGCTTCTTGCAATGCTTCAAGCAGATCCACCGGCAATTGTTTATTTGCCACATATAATTCCTTAATGGCAGCAATAAGGCAGAAATGGCTATGTTCCCGAAGATTCTTGGTATATAACAAAGCGCGTGCACTATGAAACATCGCATAGTAAACTTGAATAGTCGCCCACTTATGATCGCCTTCGGCATAGGTCTTTTTGGCACGCTCCAGATCAGCGGCAGCAGTTTCAAGTTCTTTAGCAACGAGTGCTTTGCCTCTCGAAAATGGCTTAATTTTACCCTTTTTAAGACAATCCTGGTACGGCTGGTTCATTCTTTTTTCTCCCAGAGGACAATGCCACGTTCTACTTCTTTCCAGTAGGTATGTTCGTTTGTTTTAAATTCAAAAATATCGCTGGGAGTTTTAACTATGGCTTGAAGTTTGCGTTTTGTCTTCAGCAAAGAGAGTGCTTCTTTTACCGCTTGTGGCTCATGGGTAATAATAAACAGGTCAATATCGCTCCCACCTGTATCTTCACCCCGGCTTGCGCTGCCGTAAAGAATGATTTTTTTAGATATGGATTTAAGCCTTGATAAAGAATTTTGTAGTGAGAGGACGTTCTTAAACGCCTTGAATTGTTTTATGAGAGGTTCCTCATAATTGATGGAATATAGGAGGGACCTGCCTTTACCGTTTTTAAATATTAACCCCTGTTTTAATAACTGAAGGATAGAAATATATACGCCAGCCTTGCTTATAGAGGTAGCCTTTTGAATTTCTTTCGCCAGGAACTCTTTCGAAGGGTTGTCTACTAAAAAAGAAAGTATTTTCTGGGAGTTGGTACT
>JBAZGZ010000244.1:0-2526 GCA_041652615.1 Candidatus Omnitrophota bacterium
GAGAGTTTCATTCTTTCTAAAGTCAAACCTGTGGCCAAGGAAAGTAATTAAAATGCGCTGCCTATTTTCTTCACGAGTTATTTATGCCTATATATTTTTTATAATTTTTATATCGGTGGCTCCTATGCATATCAGTCACACTCTAGGATTTCCGCTGGATAAAATCATTCATTTTTTAATCTATTTAACTTTTTCTTTTCTGATATCCAATACCCTGGCTTTTAACCGGCAAAAACATAGCCACCTCAAAGGATTCCTATATACTTTTAGCATCGGTCTTGCGATGGAAGTAGTGCAATATTTTTTACCTTACAGAAGTTTTGAAACGGCTGATATATTTTCGAATGCTTTGGGGGCGTTACTAGGAACTTTTATACGCATTAGCTTATGAAGAATATCAATAACTTAGTCCAGATGCTCGATTCTGTTTCTTTTGCGTACGCCGCAAAAATCGCTATAGTTTTTGGCGCTAAACAAATTACCTACCGGGAGCTGCTGGAAAATTCCAACAAATTGGCATCTTCTTTGCGTGGGATAGGGGTAAAGGAATTTGATAAGGTTGCCATTTGGCTTCCTAATTGTCCGGAATTTGTTTATGCATTTTTTGCCGTTTTAAAAATACGGGCGGTTGTCGTCCCGATAAATACAATGTTTAAACGTGAGGAAGCTAAATTTATTATGGAAGATTGCCGTGCCATTACTTTGATTTGTTCTGTAGATAAAGTTCCCGAGAGTGAAAATATTCTTTCCCGCCTGGATAGCCTCAAAAATGTTGTTTCTTTACCTGCGCCAAAAGAAAATACGGCTGTATTAGATTTTTATAATCTGATCAATGGCGCTGAGGAATTAAATGAAAAAGCGGAAATTAAAGAAGATGATTTAGCTGAAATTGTCTATACTTCAGGTACAACCGGTAAGCCCAAAGGCGCCTGCCTGTCGCATAAGAATTTGCTTTCAAATGTTAAAGACTGCAGCCAAATTATAAAAGCAACCAAAAGCGATTGTTTTATTTGCGTTCTCCCGCTGTTTCATTCTTTTGCTTCCACAGTTTGTATGCTTTTACCTTTATATAGAGGGGCAAAGATTGTAATTATGCGTTCAGTCAGGCCGTTTAAGCGTGTGATCCGCGCAATTTTTAAAAACCGGGTAACAGTTTTTACCGGTGTGCCTTCTATTTTTAATATTTTAAGTGAGGCAAACTTTCCGCGTTTAGCTTTGCTGTTAAATTTATTTATCAATCCTATAAGGTTGTGCATATCGGGAGCGGCAGCTTTACCTTTTGAGGTATGGTATAAGTTTGAAAAAAGATTTAAACGCAAACTATTCCAAGGCTATGGCCTAACGGAAGCTTCTCCGGTGGTTTCTTTAAACCCGCTTTATGGAGAGCGGAGGCCGGAATCAACCGGCATAGCGTTGCCATCGATTAAAATAAAAATAACAGATAAGGATGGCAATGAACTGCCTGTTGGCGAGATTGGTGAGCTTTTAGTCAAAGGCCCTAATGTGATGAAGGGTTATTTTAATTTACCTCTTGATACGCAAAAAACTTTAAAGGATGGCTGGCTTTATACCGGAGATCTGGCAAAAGTAGATAAAAATGGTTTTATCTATATTATGGGCCGGTTAAAGGAAATGATAAATGTCAGGGGGTTGAATGTCTATCCGCGAGAAATTGAGGACGCTCTTTATAAACAACCTAAAATCAAAGAAGCAGCAGTGGTTGGGGTAATGCATCGGCATCGCGGCGAAGCTCCGATCGCGTTTGTCGTTAAAAAAGAGGAGATAAGCGAAAGAGAAATAATACGTTACTTGCGTGATGCGCTTGCTTCATATAAAATACCGTTGCGGGTGATTTTTAAAGATAGTTTGCCTAAGAATACTACCGGAAAAATATTAAAAATAGAGTTACAAAAAGAGGTTGAGAATATTTTTAAATGATTGAACCTTTTACTGGACAAAATTTATGGGCACGGATGCAAACGGATGGCTACGGATGTCACGGATAAATACATCCGTTTGAATCCGTAACAATCCGCGACATCCGTCCCTGAAAATAAAAAAAATGGAAAAACTCCACGAACCTTTTAAAATACTTTTTGAAGACGAATATATTGTTATTCTGGAGAAAATCGCAAAGATTTTAATCCTGCCTTCACCAAAGAAGGAAAAATATACGCTTACCTCATTGCTTTCGGAAAAATTAAAAATTCCGGTATACCCTTGTCATCGTCTGGATCGGGAAACAACCGGCCTGGTGATTTACGCAAAGAGCAGAGATGTCGAGAAGAAAATTATGGATCAATTCCGGGACGGTCGGGTTAAGAAAGGCTATCTTGCTTTTATAAGGGGGCATCTAAAAAATAAAAAAGGCATACTTTCGGGGTATATTATAGACAAAGAAGGCCAGAAGTTTGGAGAAAAACCTAAAAAAGCAAAAACTCTATATCGTATTATTAGAGAATTTAATAATTATAGCCTGATTGACCTTATGCCGCTTACGGGAAGAATGCATCAACTGCGTATACA
>JBAZGZ010000245.1:0-2525 GCA_041652615.1 Candidatus Omnitrophota bacterium
CGTTAACAAGAAGCGTCGGCACAACTGAAGGCAAAACTTCCGGCTCGGTAAGTGAGTTATCAAAATTAGAGAAAAATTTAACTGTATCTTTGTCGATATCCTGAAGAACATAATCTGCAATCCTTGAAAGCCGTGCTTCAGAATAACGCATTGCCGCGGGAGGGTCACCATCTATCGAACCAAAGTTACCCTGGCCGCTTATGAGCGGGTACCTCAAAGAAAAATCCTGTGCCATCCTTACCAAAGCGTCATAGACCGAGAGATCTCCGTGTGGATGGTATTTACCAAGACATTCTCCGACAATTCTTGCGCATTTTTTATGCGGCTGATTATAACGAAGATGTAGATCGTTCATCGCGTACATGATTCTTCTCTGAACCGGCTTAAGGCCATCTCTTATATCCGGAAGCGCGCGGCCTGCGATAACGCTCATCGAGTAAGAAAGATACGACTCCTGCATCTCCTCTTCGAGATAACGAATTATGATTTTCCCTTTATTAGTTTGTTCTTGCATATTTGTTACTTCTTTTTTTAACGCAGATTCTCGCGCAATCAACGCAGATTTCCGCAGATAAAATCATCTGCGGCCATCTGCGTTACATCTGCGAATATCTGCGTTCAGACATACATTTTGTTTCTATTTTATTCTCACCTCTAAACGTCTAAGTTTTTAACTTCATGGGCGTGTGCCTGGATAAATTCCCTGCGCGGCTCTGCTTCTTCCCCCATGAGCAAAGTAAAAATTCTGTCAGCCTCAACTGCGTCTTCAAGGACCACTTTAACCAGCGTGCGCTTCTCCGGATCCATCGTACTTTCCCATAACTGTTCCGGGTTCATTTCTCCTAAACCTTTATATCTTTGAATATGCATCCCTTTAGTGGCCATCTTTTTTACCTCTTCAAAGACCACTTTTAAGCTTTTGCACTTCATTTCTTCTTTGGTTTCATCGTTGTTTAAAATAAATTTTTCTTTTTCCTGCGGCAAATAGTCTTTTAGAGACACTCCGTGTTTGGCAAGTTCGCCACCGATTTCCTTTATTTTATAAGACTCAAAAATTTCCACGCTGTCCAAATCTTCTTTATCCTTATAATCGGAAAGCTCATCATCATCAAAGACGAAAAACGTCTTATGGTTTACCTGCACCTTATACATCGGATATTTTTTCTTTTTCTCATCCACGGCTTCAATATAATCCTTAAAAATTATTCCTTTGCGCTCAAGAGAATAGCTTAATTTCTCAAGCTCTATAAGGCTGTTGACTATCTTCTCCATTTCTTTTTCGGAAAATTCCTGGCCGCCTTTGCCTGCTTTTGAAAGTCTTGCGGCTTTCGTGCCAAGTTTTATAATAATCTCGTTCATATCTTTTTCGGTATGAATATATTCTTCCAGGTCTCGTCTTTTTATCCGATAGAGCGGCGGCTGCGCGATATAAATATACCCATCCTCTATCAACTTGGGCAGCTGGCGATAAAAAAGAGTCAGCACGAGAGTGCGAATATGAGAACCGTCGACGTCAGCGTCAGCCATAATTATAACTTTATGGTATCTTAATTTCGTAACATCAAACTCCTCCCCCACGCCCGTACCAAGCGCCGAAATTATCGTTCTTATTTCTTCATTGGCCAAAATTTTATCGAGCCTGGCTTTTTCTACGTTGAGAATTTTTCCTCTCATAGGCAGTATTGCCTGGAAATTTCTGTTACGCGCCTGCTTGCCGCTGTTATGCACAAAAACTCCGCTGGCTAAAGCAAAATTGTGCGTATTTGGCACTTCAATATCATATACATCTATTTTTTCTGAAAGTTTTCCGATGGATTTAACCTTATGGTTAAAATTCAAAACCGCTTCTTGCAATGCTTTTTTGTCGCAATTAAAAAATCTGCGGACCAGTGTATCTAATTTCACTAAATTAGTATTTTTTTTAGGCTGTGCGTTCCGTTCTTGGTCATAAAGATCAAGGCCTCCGTATTTTTCGTAAACTTTTTTCGCAAATTCCAAACTGCAATTAAGATAAATTTTATTATAGGCGGATTTTCTTTTCTTTCTGAATTCGTTTGTCCATTGTCTTTGGGTCATTTCACTGCGCCAACTTAAAAGATTTTCGTTCTCCCATTGTTGCGAAGCTGTTTGCGAAAGAATTTTTTTAGCTTCCGGGTGCTTTTCGAAATATTCCTTTGTCTTTTGGGATTGTTTCGTTCTATTGTTTTCTTGCGCCCAATGATTTTTCTGAATCTCATATAAGCGCTTCAAATTTTCGGCCCGATACGCACCATTATTCTTATAAAACTCTAAAAATTTTGCCCCTATATATTTTTTATAAGCCGGATTCAACCATTGCTGCTTTGCTCTCTCGCTTAAAAGTTTACCCAGTTTTTCTTTCATTGTCCGGGAAATTTTTTGGCGGTATTCCGGAGTCCGTTTTATGGCATTACATTTCTCTATGGTTTCTTTTGTATGTAAAGTGAGGGTGGCTAATTTCCTGTGGAGCTCCATGTGCGTTTCTGCCGGGAGGCGTGTAATATTAT